>CALHVK010000071.1 GCA_938039195.1 uncultured Carnobacteriaceae bacterium | reverse complement strand
TAACCCGTAGAGTCAGTTTGAAGCTTGGTAGGAGCCAAGACTTAGGCTTGGCCCGATGTCCTTACCATCAACACTATGAAGAAACCGAGGGTTTTATTTTGTCTCTTTTCTAAAAAAATTCATGTCTCACTTCTTTAATAAGCGGATGGCGTAAGAAGGCGTATGAAAGATAGATCGCCATCAAACACCAGATGATCGGCTCCGAGAAAATAACTCCAAGATAGCCAGTGTGCGGAATGATAAAAATCACAAAAAGCACCTTTCCAACCAACTCAATAAAGCTCGAAACCAATGGCGTTACCTTTTGCCCAAGCCCTTGCAAACTATTGCGTAAAATCAACAGAAGCGCAAGCGGTATATAAAACACTGACCCGATACGGTTATAAAGCGCCGCGTTGTCCAGAAGTGCTGGGTCGCTTGAACCAGAGATGAGTTCATTTAACGCAGGACTTGCAAAGAACAAGAAGATACATACCAGAATCGCCCAGCCGAACGCTACGAGACTTCCTTGACGAATGCCTTTTGCAATACGATGCGGTTTGTTAGCCCCGAAGTTTTGCGAAGTGAAGGTTGTCATCGCTGCCGCAATCGCCGCGAATGGGAGTGTCGAGAACGCGAAGATGCGTCGTGCTGACGTTTGCGCGCTGATGATGACTGGTCCGAGTGCGTTGATAGAAGATTGAAGCATCACGGATCCAATTGATACGATGGACGACATGAGTCCCATGGCTAGGCCTTGGCTGAGTAAGTCCATGTATAATTCGTCGTCGCGGACAAAATCACTTTTTGCGGGAATCAAGAAGCTGGCGCGTTTTTTAATATAAATAAAGCAGAGGACGGCCGACAAACCTTGTGCGATAATAGTCGCAATCGCCGCTGCAGCAACGCCCATGTTGAACGTTGTAATAAGTAAGATATCTAAAAACACGTTCACGACCGCAGAGAAAATCAGGAAGTAGAGTGCCGCCTGACTGTCGCCGACTGCACGAAGCAGACCCGCACAGAGGTTATATGCAAAGGTCACGGCAATACCGATCACGACAATCGAGATATACTCATACGACTGATCGATGATACTCTCAGGCGTTCCAAGGAACTGAAGGAGAGGATACATCCCGAAACTTCCGATAATGGCCACAAGGAGACTGAGAAAAGCTCCGATGACAAGCGTTGCTGCGACAGCACGTTTCAAGAGACGATGGTTATTGGCTCCGTAATAACGTGCGATGATAACACCCATCCCGTTACCGACTCCAAGCGAGAAGCCGACGATGAGCTCAAAGATAGCGGCTGTGGCTCCAACCGCTGCCAGCGAATCCTGTCCAAGGAATCGACCGACAATCATGATGTCAGCGGTGTTGTATAGTTGCTGGAATATGTTTGAAATTATAATTGGGATTGCAAATGCAATAATGGACCGCAAAATCGGTCCGTCTGTTAAGTTAATCGCTGTTTTTTTCATAAAGGAAATTATACTCGTAACAGTTCATATGGTCAAGCGGACCAACGGTCCGAAAAGATGACTTCGAAACCTTGCGGATATTCGTTATACAGACCATAACGTTGCACCGGTTCGAGCCTCGATGAGTCTCTCACCTTTACAGCCTCAAAGTTGGCGTAAGGAATAAATTCCTACGCCAACTAATTCGCATGTAATGCTAAACACGTTACGGTTTGTATAACATCCACAGGTTTCTTCGTCATCTTTTCTTGAGCTTCTCAGTAAACGAGTATAATACCAATGAAAATAGGGTTAACTTAACAGATAAAGCGTTATTGCATTTGGAATCCCGCGGTGGAGGGAGGAGAGGTGCTTGGAGGTGGATAGAATCGCCTAACTTTTTTTCAAATCGCCTAAAAACGAGGGGGTATTAGGCGAAAAGGGAGTAAGACAGAAGCTTTAATAAGTGGGCAAATAGCATCCGCAGGCTTCTTCGTCGTCTTTTAGATGTGCTTTTTATGGAGTGTAATGGCAATGAAAACAAAATTAACTGAATAGACGAGCCGTTAACGTTTATTGTATTTGGAATCCCGGATGGAGAAAGAAGAGGTTAAGCAAAAAAAAGCAAGCAGTTAGCTGCTTGCTTTTTTAGTAAAGTCTAATTAGTTTTGTTCTGCTTTTTTAGAAACGAGAACGAACATCGCAGAGATTGTTACGATGATTCCTGCTAGAATTACGGCTGTGTTACTTGTTGTACCAGTGTTTGGTAGGTCTGGTGTAACAGTCGTTGTTGTTGTTTCTGGTGCAGGTGTTACTGTTGTTGTGCCAGTTGTTTCGCCTGTCGTTACGCCTGTTGTTGAACCTTCTGTAGTAGAAGAGCCTTCAGATGTTGTTGTAGCGGCAGTTGTTGAAACGGTTGTAGGCTCAGTAGTTGTTGTTCCTGCAGTTGTAGAAGCAGTTGTCGACTCAGTAGTCGTTGTTCCTGCAGTTGTAGAAGCAGTTGTTGACTCAGTAGTCGTCGTAGATGCTGTTGTAGAAGCAGTTGTAGACTCAGTAGTCGTCGTAGATGCAGTTGTAGAAGCAGTCGTAGACTCAGTAGTCGTCGTAGATGCTGTTGTAGAAGCAGTCGTTGACTCAGTCGTTGTAGTAGAAGCCGTAGTCGACTCTGTTGTTGATTCTGTTGTTGTGGTAGAAGCAGTCGTAGACTCTGTTGTAGTAGTAGTAGTCGTAGGAGCTTCCGTTGTTGTAGTTGTAGTCGTTGTTGCTACTGTTGTCGTTGTTGGAAGTGATGGAGTTGATTGGTCTCCGTCAACGCCACCGTTTGCATTGATGTTTGCAACAGATGCGTTTACTTCTTTCGCCACAACCGCAGTTTCACCTTTTACTTGGTACCAAACTTTTGTGTTGTTCTTGAAGTCTTTTTGAGCGTCATTTTCTACTTTTGTACGATAGAAAATAAGAACGCCAGTCTTGTTGATCAAGTCTTTAGGAATCGTCACAGTGATTTTTCCTGAAGCATCCACTGTAAAGGTTGATCCAGGGAACGCTGTTTTGAAATCTTCAATTGCTGTAGCGCCTGAATAGTAGCCAGGTTTGGCTCCTGTTGTTGTAATTTTAAAGCTGTCTGTCACTAATTTGTGACCGCCTTGCACTTCGTCTTCGACACGAACGTCGCCGTCTACTTCTAAGTTCATCGCGTTAATCGTTAATGCCCAAAGAATGTGTTCTGGGTCGTCAGCGTGCATGTCCCCAGCTTTTAAGTAGAAAGGTGCGCTGTTTACGCCAGTCGCCAATTTCTTGACGTTCAGGTCGACAGTTTTGTCTCCACTCACGATGGTGAATTTACCAACGTGTTCTTTATCCGTTGCTGTGTTGTTGTGACCTTCGATTTCGAATTCACCCCAACCGCGAACGTTCTCAAGTCCAGTGATGCCGTCGTTGAACGTTACTTTTGCAGAACCGTCTGTGATGACCATGTCCCCAACGTATTTACCGTCGATCGTCAATTTGATGGTCTTCTTAAACCCAGTCCCGTGAAGAGTGCCTGAATTTGGCCAAGTCACTTCAAGAGTGTCTCCAGCTTTGATTTTTTGAGCGTGTTCGTCAAACGTGAATTTAACGGTTGTTTGTCCGCCGTCTGTAATTTCGCTTGAAGAGACCGTCAATGAACTGATGTTATTACTAACGTCTGCCGCGTTCACCACTTTTTGAGGGGCAAGTATGAATAACACCATTGGGATGAACAATACGAATAATAGCTTCGAAAGTCTTCCTTTGATGAAATCTTTCATTATTTTTCCTCCTAAATATTATATTGTGAGAACTTTAACTAAAACCTCCAAAAAAATAGAGCAACCCTTGCAAAAAGCCGTCTAGTTACTGTTCTCGATAAATTCTATATTTATTATTATATCACAACTATCAATTTTTACTACCAATTTTTATATATTTCTCAATAGTTTCTTCATATTTTCTTCAATTTCCAAAATAAAGGCGAAAACGACTGAGGTAAACGGTAACAAAGGTCATTTTCCAGCATTTTATTTCCAAAAAATTCTAGCGTTTATGGTCAGACTTAGGCGGATTCTACTGCGTGAGCCTTTACCGACTTTCCGTTTCACTGTACAATAAGGAAGACATGAAGGGACGTGAAATTATGTGGAAAGACGCCATCGAGATGAGAGAGGCCGTTGCAAGTGGTGCGGTATCTCCAAAGGAATTAGTCCAAGAGACATTAGATAAAATTGAACAACGAAACCCAAGCTTAAACGCAGTCGTGCACTTGCAGGCGGAACGTGCGCTAGAAGAGGCTGAGAAGCGTTCGTTTGAAGGCTTGCCATTTGGCGGGGTGCCACTTCTCTTGAAGGACCTCGGGCAAAATCAAGCAGGGGAACCATCGAGTGCAGGAAGTAAGCTCTTGAAGGGAATTCCTGTTAGTCGTACGGATAACTTCGTGAAGCGTCTGGAAGCAGCGGGTTTTATCGTTGTTGGACGTACGAATACGCCTGAATTCGGTTTTAAGAATATGACGGAACCGCAGTTATGGGGCCCTGCGAATAATCCATATGACTTGAATCGTAACGCTGGTGGTTCTAGCGGTGGTGCATCTGCTGCGGTGGCTGGTGGTATCGTTCCGATTGCGGGGGCCAGTGACGGAGGTGGTTCGATTCGGATTCCAGCGAGCTTTACGGGCTTAATCGGGTTGAAGCCGAGTCGTGGGCGCATTCCTGTTGGGCCTGGCAGCTATCGTGGCTGGCAAGGTGCTGCGGTGAATTTTGCGATGACGAAGACGGTCCGTGATACCCGCGAGTTGTTGAAATGGATGCAAGTCGAGCAAAAAGACAGTCCATTTTTAACACCGCTCATCAAAGACTGGGACGCTCTTCCAAACCGTCCGCTTCGAGTGGGTGTGATTGAGAAGTCTCCAATCGAGAGTGTGGTCGCTCCGGAAGCTAAGGAGGCGCTTCGTAAGGCCGTGAATTTCCTAGAAGGGATTGGCTGTGTAGTCGAACCGATTGGCTGGCCAGTCGATGGCGTAGAAGTGATGAAGAACTACTACGTGATGAATAGTGTGGAGACGGCGGCGATGTTCCAAGGCATGGAGGCAAGCTTTGGCCGTAAGTTCACGAAGGACGATATGGAACTCATGACATGGGGGATTTACCAGTCTGGGGAACGGATTTTAGCTAAAGATTATAGCGCGGCTCTGTCGAAATGGGACACGTATGCGCATGCGATGGAAAAGGTGCATGAGCAGTACGACTTGATTCTAACGCCGAGTGTGAGCGATGTGGCTCCGCTCCATACGCAATTCCCAATGGAAGAAGCGGTGCGACGCGCGTTAGAGCATATGGACGAACTGAGTGTACCAGAACAGCAAAGCGTGATTTGGCGCATGTTTGACCGAACGCTTGCGCTCACACCATTTACGCAATTATCCAATATTACGGGAGCACCAGCGATTAGTTTGCCAGTGTATTTAACCGAAAAGGGACTTCCAATCGGCGTACAGTTGATGGCGGCGCGCGGGCAAGAGGCGTTGCTGTTAACGGTGGCGGAATGGTTTGAACGCGAAGGGCAATTTGAAACAAGAGACTTCAGCTAGGAGTGAAGAAGATGACGAAGAAAGTAGCAATCGTAGGGGCTGGAATTGTCGGGGCGACTGCGGCGTATCAGCTTAGCAAAAAAGGAATCGATGTGACGGTATTTGACGCGGGCGTGGGCCAAGCAACGAAGGCGGCTGCCGGGATTATTTGCCCATGGTTATCGCAACGTCGTAATAAAGACTGGTACCAACTCGTATCCCATGGGGCGGCGTATTATCCGCAGTTGATGGATCAGCTGCGCGCAGATGGCGTTAGTGAGTTGCCGTATGAGCAAGTCGGGGCGTATATTTTCAAGCATACTGAAAAACAATTGGCGAAAGTCGAGGAGATGGCCGTGGAGAGACGCGTGGATGCGCCGATGATTGGCGAGGTTTGTGCGCTAACACCAGAAGACGTGGCACGTGTGATTCCAGGCTGGTCGAATCCAGACGGAGCCCTCTATTGTAGCGGCGGTGGACGCGTGGACGGTGAGTTGCTTGTAACGCTTCTACTAGAACAGGCCGAAAAGAACGGAGCTCGTGTGATTCGTGAAAAAGTAACGCTGGAAGCAAGTGGAGAAGAAGTTCGTGTGCGTCTAGGCGAAGAAGTGCGAGCCTTCGATGAAGTGGTCCTTTCGAGTGGCGCGTGGGTGAAAGAACTGCTCGAACCGCTGGGCTACTACGTGGATGTGCGTCCGCAAAAGGGTCAGTTGATTGAACTCACCTTGGAGACGAGCGAAGATACGTCGAAATGGCCAGTGTGCATGTTGCACGGTGAGATTGATATTCTTCCATTCCCAGACGGCAAGATTCTAGTCGGAGCGACTCATGAAAATACGCAAGGTTTCAATTTGGTTCCAGATGAAGAGCTCTTAAACGGCATGTACGAAGAAGCGTGCGCGAGTCTTCCAAGTCTAAAAAATGCCAAACGCAGTGGGGTGCGCGTCGGAACGCGTGCGTATACTTCCGATTTTTTACCGTTCTTTGGTGAAGTGCCAAATACGACAAATGCCTTTGTGGCAAGCGGTTTGGGCTCTTCAGGTCTTACAAGTGGTGTCTGGATTGGTGAATGTTTGGCTCGCATGGCAGCAGGGGAAGAAGTCGGATTTTCAGTAGAAAAATACACTCCGCAAAATTATGTCCGAAAAGTGTAAATTTCTGAATGTTTTTAGTTGAGTTTTACTTTTAATTTTAGTATTCTATTGGAGGTAATTATTTAACCTAAAAAACAAAGGAGGAAAATATTTATGTTAAAAGAGTTTAAAGAGTTTTTAATGCGCGGGAATATCGTTGAATTAGCAGTAGCGGTTATCATCGGTGGAGCTTTCAAAGCAATCGTTGATTCATTAGTTAAAGATATTATTTCACCAATCATCGCTATGGTAGCAAACACAGGAGATATCGCAGCAGTTTCATTTAAATTAGGTTCTGCTCAAATCGGTATCGGTGCTTTCATCGCTGCTATCATCAACTTTGTAATCGTTGGCGCTGTATTGTTCTTAATCATTAAAGGTATGAACAAAGCTGCTGAATTAGCTAAGAAAAATCAAGTTGAAGAAGCTGCTCCAGCTGCACCAACTGCAGAAGATTACTTAAAAGAAATCCGCGACTTATTAGCAAACAAATAATCGCCTTGAAAAGCCGAGAATCCTCTCGGCTTTTTGTGTGCAAAAAAATAAAAAGTGGATGGAATAAAAGGATAAAATTCGTTGAACCATTGTGAATGAGTGTGTGCTTGAAAAAAGCGAAGCTTCGCTTCGTTTCTTTGGATTTTAGGAGAATGAGTGCATTGTTGGATAAACAAGTTCAGAATCAGTTTTATTATTGAAAGAGTTATAGTGGGGCACCGGTGCAAGCCTTGGTCTTGCACCTTTAAAGCCTCAAAGAGGACGTACGGAATCAATTCCTACGTCCTCTTATTCGTTTTAATGCTTAGTCCCACTATTCTTTCAATAAACTGATTCTTTTCGTTTATCCTCATTAGGCGTTTGGATGTAATCCAAAGAAACTCGCAAGCTTCTATTTTTCGAAACACAATGGTTCAACGAATTTTTCTTTATTTTTTGAGCGAAAAACGAGAGGGTCTGGCTTTTGAACGATTAAAATTTGCTTCGTCGACCACCGGACCATCCGCGACACGGGGTGCTATAAAGTTAAAATCTGCTTCGTCTCTAACAACAGGATACGAAGGCGAACGCTTAGGCCAGAATCATTGGACGGATATGCCGCAAGGGACTCGAAATGAGTCGTGCAAAATCCTTCACAGTGCGAAGGATTTGAAATAAAAGGGAAGGAACGAGAAACGTTCTGCGAATGTTTCGGGGAACGCACGCCATTTCAGCAAGGTCGAGTTCAACTTCAGGATACATTGCAGAAAGGCAGATGCAAAAAACGGATTCACACTGTGAATCCGTTTTGTTTCGTAATTTATTGCTCGTACCGTCTAATAAACCACTTTGAAGAGTGTTCTTCTTAGTGATGAGTTGTTTCGATGAGCTTCTTTAGGTGTTCTAAGAGTTGGTTTAAGGTGTCTAGTGTTTCTTGTGGTTTGTCCCATTGATAGAGATTTTGGAAGTAAGTTTGGATGTTTGTTTCAAAATCTTGTGGAAGAAGAGCGCAGTTTTCTTTTGCGTATGACAGCATCCGTTTTTCGCCAGGGTGTAATTGCTCGTTCAAAGCAAAGAGAAGGTCAAAATAGGAAGCAAAGAACTCGCTACTTCTGTGGTTCAAGGCGAGAATGTCCTTGCGTTTAAGGGCTTTTTTGATTTGTTTTGAAAAAGCGGGCAAGGATTTTTCGAGTAAAAGGGACTGTCTCTCGATGATATTCCGCTTCAGATTCTCAGGGTAAGGAATCTGGTACTTGTTCTGAAGCGCGGTGTATCGGTTTTCTTGGTCGTATAGAACTTTGCTATGAAGCAAGTTGTACCACATACAAGTCGTGTAGGCATTTTGAGGTTGATGCTCTAGAACCACCTTCTGTAATTCTTTATCAAAATCATCCAAGGAACGGTAGATGAATTCAATCTCAATTCCATTATTTAGAACGCAATCATCTTCCACTTCCCAAAATTGATTTTGGATTTCCATATACGAGCAGTACTTGCCCAGTAGTTTTTCGCGGATTTCAGGAGCAATCGGAGCTTTTAAATAGACATAGACATCATAGTCTGAATCTTGATCATAATGCTCTCCAGCTCTAGAGCCCCCAAGGACCACGGCTTCTACTTGATCTAGTTGGGCTAATTCTTCAAAAAGTTTTTCTGGCATCCTCTTTTCCTTCCTTTCAGTCAGTAAGTTCATTGTAGCAAAAATTCATTCAGATGCAATCTATATTTTTCTAGGAAAAAAATAGGTATAATAGTAGAAAGATGTAATTAAAGGGGTCTTTCAAATGTGGATTGTATTTGCGGTGTTGTCAGCGGTGTTTGCGGCGTTGACGTCAATTTTGGCGAAGATTGGGATTGATGGAGTGAACTCGAATTTGGCGACGGCGGTGCGAACGGTTGTGGTCGTTGTGATGTCGTGGCTGATGGTATTTGTGACGAATAATCAAAACGGGTTGTCTGAGATTAGTCGGAAGAGTTGGATCTTTTTGATTTTATCAGGGATTGCGACTGGTGCTTCGTGGCTTTGTTACTACAAGGCGCTTCAGATGGGGAGTGCAACAGAAGTGGCGGCGGTTGATAAGTTGAGTATCGTCTTTACATTGATATTAGCCTTTTTCTTCTTGCATGATACGTTCACGGTGAAGTCTCTTGTTGGTTGTGCACTGATTGCAATCGGGACAATTATGATGATAAGGTAGTTCTATAAAAGGCGTACGGAAATTCCGTACGTTTTTTTGTTAGTTATGAAAGTTGCAGGGCTAGAAATAGGAAAAGACTTGCAGGGCGAGTCTTTGTATTTTGTAAGAATAAATGATACGAAGGGTACTAAAGAGTTCTTCCAGTCTATTATAAATGAAATAGCAGTGGAAGACCTAATTATTTAGAAATAGAACATTGTAGAAGAAGGTTAAGATAACAAAGACAAAAATCGTAGTGAAGATACGGATGATTTGTCCGTAAATCTTATCTTCATGAGTGTTATCATACCAACTGGCACCGATGCAACAGCTGACAGAGCCGACAGTCCAGAGAATAATGCCTATTAGTCTGATGGGCATAAACATTGTAGCAGATAAACCGGCGAGTGCTCCGCCGATGCTCATTAAGTACCCTTGTGGCGATTTTTCATCTTCTGAAAGCATTTTTAACCCTTTCGAAGCATTGAATACTCCGAAGAAAAAAGCGATAATTGCATGACCTTGAAATATTAAAAATAATCCGAGCATATAAGGTTCCTTTCTTTAAACAATTAATCGTTCAATCATGAATGAAGTGCAAATAGTGCAAATGTAATAATCACTCAATCGTCATACTAAACACATAAGACAGTGGAAGGTTTAGTTTTTTAGAAATACAACATTGTAGAAGAAGTTTAAAATCACAAAGACGGCAACCGTGAGGAAAATCCGGAAAAGATGACCGAAGATTTTCTTTTCTTTATGAATGTAATCATACCAAATGGCACCGATGCAACAGCAGACTGAACCGATACCCCAAAGGATCATCCCCATTGGTTTAATGGGCATAAACATTGTAGCAGACAAACCAGCGAGTGCTCCGCCGATGCTCATCAAGTACCCTTGTGGTGACTTTTTATCTTCTGAAAACATTTTTAGCCCTTTCGAAGCATTGAAGACTCCGAAGAAAAAAGCGATAATTGCAAGACCTTGTAATATTACGATTAATCCGAGCATATAAGGTTCCTTTCTTTAAACAATTAATAGTTCAATTATAAATGAATTAAAAATAGCGCAAATGTAATAATAGCCGCAATCGTTAAACTAAATAAATAAAACAGCGGTGTAGTATCATCGTTGGCTTCGTGATTCATTTTAGCTCCCCTATAATACAACACTATGGCGACAAACCAAGCTGCTATCGCGAGATGATAGTAAAGGAATAGCAATGGAATTGTACCAAGAGAAAAAAGTGTACCTATGTAAACATAGTTATTTCCAGGCGTATTCTTTTTTCTAAAATGGGCTATTAAGCTAACGGTTAAGTTTAATAGAGAGTAAGCGAAAATCACGAATAGTACGTGATAAAAATCAAATAAAAATGCTAACACTAAAGAACCTCCTTTTCATCTCACCATGCTTCAAGAAACAGCAAAAATACTGCAATAAAGCCGCCGAAAGTTAAATTAATAAAGTAAAACGTTGGATTGGAATCATCGTTTGCTTCATGGTTCTTTTTAGATCCGATAAACAGCAACATCAGTCCGACAATCCAAGTGATGATTGCAAGAGGATAGGCACCGAATAGCATTGGAATGGTCGTGAGAAAACAGACTACGCTAACGAAAATAAAGTCGTTTCCTGGCGCGTTCTTTTTTCCGAAACAAGCGAATAAATTGAAGAGAGCGTAAAAAATCATAGCGACTGATAAGTAAATTAACTTCAGTAATAACCCAAACACTTCTAACATAGAAAATCCTCCTTATAATATAATCCTTTTTTAAACAAGCGCCAATCCGAGCGTGAGAAGAACTGCGATGGTGATGCGGATAGCGTGATGTGATTTGTTGATGTTTCCTTTTTCTTTTCCGTTCATATAGGCTCCCACGCAGCAAAGTGTTGCCCCAAGGATCCATGTAAGGAATGGAATTCCGGGTACGATTGAGAGTAATGGGATTGTAGGAAGTGCGATGAGACCTCCTGCAAAAACGAGGATGTTTCCTGTTGTTTTGTCTCCTTTTAAAAGAGCGGCGCCACCTGCGAGTAGATGTAAGAGTGCGAATGTGACGACAAAGAAACTAAGAATAAAAAATATGATGAATACAACGTCCATATGAGGCTCTCCTTGTTAAGCAAAAATCATTAGAATGGTGATGACGAGTGCAACGATGGCACGTGCTTTGTTTGGGTCTTTAATTTTATCTGGAAATGGATTTCTATTAACGAAGCAGACAACAAACTCAAGCATTTGGTTTTCTGTTTTATATGGTTTTTCGTGCTGATTATTCCAATAGGACGCGTATAACATGACTGCCCACGCTAATATCCAGAAGATATATCCAGTGACTGATTTTTCGTAAATCAAACGGGCGGAATGAAGTGCCGTGATCCCTCCGAGTAATAGAAGGAAGTTTGCGAGTGAAAATTTCTGCGTTCCAATCGTATAGACTCCAACGCTAATGAATGGTAATAGGTAAAATAAGGCGATGGAATTGATGATAACGTGCATAGAATTCTCCTTTTAGGTTGATAGTATTCAGTATAAATCCCGCCTTGTGTTTTGTCAAAATACGGCCGGTGCGGTAAACTAGGGGGGAGATTGAAAAGGAGTGCCGAGATGAAATTAATATTATCGCCTGCAAAGGAAATGAATTGTGACGCATTAGAGGAACGCGAATGGGAAGTGAGCCCGGCTGCCGCAAAAGTGGTAGAAGCTGTAAGAGAAGTGCCCGAGGAGGACCTCTCGCGAGTGCTTGGGGTCAAAGGGAAGTTGCTCGACGAAAACAAAGCGTTCATCGAAGGGTGGAACGTGGCCAAGGCTGCGCCTGCTATTGAACTCTACAACGGACTGGCGTTTCGCTGGTTGAAGCAAGTAGAGGGATGGAACAAGGGCTTAGGCTATGGAAGCAAGCATGTGCGCATCTTATCTGCGTTATATGGGGCTGTGGCGCCGGATGCTTATGTGAAGCCGTATCGCTTGGATATGTTACGACCATTGCGCGTGGACGGGAAGAGCTTGAAGGCTTACTGGAAAGCGGAGTGGACCGAGTTGTTCGAGGAAGGTGAAACGGTGGTGAACTGTGCGAGCGATGAGTTCAGTACCTTACTAGACCACTCGCGTTACAACTGGGTGGACGTGGAGTTTTACGAGCGTAAAGAAGGAAAGTTGAAACAACACTCTACGACGTCTAAAAAAGGGCGGGGGTTGTTAGTGGGCTTTGCCATGCGAGAACAAGTTACTGATGTCAAGCAGTTGGAAGCTTTTAAAGAAGATGGATTTGCGTTTGACGCGGAACGATCAACACCAGAAAAACTGGTATTTGTGAGATAAAAATAGAGGAGTAGGACAGTAGTCTTACTCCTCTTTTGCTTGTTATTTTACGAGGCCTTCTGAACTAAATCCTAGTAAAGTCGCTTCGTATTTTTGTATTTCATCTGAATAATCCGCCCACTCGGTTAACCACTCCAGGCGGTTTTTCAAGTTCACAATACATGAATAGAAGATTTGATAGAATCGGTTCGGTAGAACCGCGATATCGTATTCAAGGCCGTTTGCATCCACGTAGTAAAGACGTTTAGAAGCCGTAAACACATTCACTCTTTGCGCTTCAACAGAATCCACCGAATAATATGGAGCTAGTCCTTCTTGATTGAATAAATCTAGTAGTGCCTCTAAAGCTTCTGTTAAGCCTTCGATTTTTGACATCAGCGGAAGGTCGATATCGGCTAAGGCGTTCTTAACAAAGAGTGCAAAATAGAGTTGTGCGAACTTCGTATCTTGTATGGTACAAAAATTCGATACAGTACCACGTTCACTAATCTGAATAGAGTAGCGATTCGCTTCTACCACTAATGAAAAAATGATATCTACGCCATCGTGAATTTGAACGCTATCTGATTTTCCAACGACTTCAACATTACCTAAAAACTTTTTCAAGTTCGTGATATAGGGTTGATGATTCATGATGTTCTCCTAAATAAGTTTTTTTACTTTTTGATAGAAGAATCCCACAGAGGAGAAGGGTAGGGTGGTATGAATCCCAATTTTTTTCCTTTTTTTGTGACTTCAACAAATTTTTCTAGTTTATTTATAAAGTAGTTCTTTGCTTCGTCAAAACTAGTAAACTCAACCGTTTTTCCAATTACGTAGAATCTCTCATCTCTAGTATTAATCATATATTTATTATCTTTATAAAAAAATAGAATGCCCCATTGCTGGTTTACAGTCGTAATTTACAAATGCCAACGAAAACGCTCAGAAAAATTTTTAAAATAAAAAAACTCAAGCCAACAACGATTCTGCCAGCTTGAGTTTTGGGATAGTCTATTT
>CALHVK010000070.1 GCA_938039195.1 uncultured Carnobacteriaceae bacterium | reverse complement strand
TTTAACTTCTGATAATGCATCTGAAGCGACTTTAATTCGCTTCACAAATTGCACCACTGCATTCGAGGTATAAAATACTTCGAATCCTTTAAATAAGTTTTGAACGGTTGTAGTAAATTCTTCATTGGCGGCTGATAGATCTGATGTGGCTTTCTTCGTTTGTTTTTGAAACCACTTTGGCGTGAGAATAAGCATCACTGCTACCAAAATAGTCACGACTGCTAATCCCCAATGGAATAATGAGAGGGAAATCAACGCAAAAATTAGCATCATTCCACTTCCGATGCTATTGAATAACACTGCAAATCCATTGTCTTCTAATTGCTCTAAATCACTTGTAAACCAAGAAACATATGCAGAAACATCTTTTTCTGTCACTGTCGAATAATTCGCACGCCCGATTCTATCTGCAATTTCTCCTCGGATTTCAATGCTAATTTTTTGGATGAGTTTATTCAGTTGCACGTTATATCCGTATAACGATGCTAAATAAACTCCACTGAAAGCTATTCCTATTAACTTCCATGTTAAAAACGTAGAAAAATCTCCCTTTACCAAAGCATTAAACGCTGGTGCATTCAACGAAATACTAATAATAGAGGCTGCATTTTCTAAAAAAGATAATAACACCACAACAAGAGATGCTACTTTATGCCTGAGCAGATACTGTTTCATTGATTCGTTCTCCCATTTTTCAATGTCTAAAAAATTATAAGATAACCCCATTATACTCCCGTCACAAAATAGGAACAATACAAAAAACGTGGAGATTTCGTACTTTCTCCACGTTTTTTCGATTAAAATATTGCATTTTAGCTTTCCGCATATGCCTTTGCTTGAACGATTCGTTTTTCTAGTTCTAACAAGTCGATAAAGCGTGCTTGGCGTGCGAATTCTTTCTCCCCAACCATCAAGAGAACGGCCGGTACTGTTAACACTTCATAGCGGCTAGCCACTTCTGGATGAAGAGTAGCGTCAATTTCTTCTACGGTAATGCCGTAGTCTCCGGCGATTTCCATGACTTGCGGACGAATCACATGGCACACGCCGCATGTCGGAGTCGAAATATAGATGATTTTTACAGTTTCCATTTTCTCACCTCACTTCTATCATACTCGATATCACAAAAATTCTTGCAAACTTTGCTCATGAGCCCTTTTTTAGTAGAAAACACTTAACAAACCGCGTCTTGATTGTGTATAATGGAAGAGTTAAGTCCAGATGAAAATCAGAAAGTGAGTGAAACAATGGGACGTAAATGGGCAAATATTGTCGAAAAGAAAACAAAATTAGATGCTAACAATAGTAAAATCTACGCTAAATTCGGGATTGAAATCTATGTAGCAGCAAAACAAGGGGAACCAGATCCTCATTCAAACCAAAAATTAAAATTCGTTATTGACCGTGCTAAAACTTATAATGTACCACGTCATATCATCGAACGTGCGATTGAAAAAGCAAAAGGTGGCGGCGATGGCGACTACCAAGAACTCCGTTACGAAGGTTTCGGACCAAACGGCTCTATGATTATCGTAGATGCCTTAACAAATAACGTAAACCGTACAGCAGCTGACGTACGTGCCGCTTACAGCAAAAACGGCGGTAACATGGGTGCGCCAGGTTCTGTAACTTACTTATTTGACCACACAGCAATCTTCGGTATCGCAAACAAAGATGCTGACGAATTATTAGAACAATTAATGGAAGCAGAAGTGGACGTTCGTGACGTTGTTCAAGAAGACGACCAAGCGATTGTTTACGCTGAACCAAACGACTTCCACACTGTTCGTAAAGCATTAGAAGACTTAGGAATCACTGAATTCACAGTGAGCGAAATCGAAATGATTCCTCAATCAGAAGTGACACTTGAAGGCGACGACTTACGTTTATTCGAACGTATGATTAACGCTCTAGAAGACAACGAAGACGTTCAAAAAGTGTACCACAACGTAAACTTAGAAGACTAATAGTAGAAAAAGCAAAATGTGATATGCTCCCTCTAAAGTAGACACTTAAAAAAGTAAACTACTTTAGAGGGG
>CALHVK010000069.1 GCA_938039195.1 uncultured Carnobacteriaceae bacterium | reverse complement strand
GTAACTACATCTCAGCCAAAAATGGCACCCCTTTGTACTTTTCACATAATTAACTGTTCTCAATATACTACTGTAGTTCTTTTTTTGCAACTCTAAAACTCTAACAATAAACTTGATATTCTAAATCTATACAAAAAAAGACTCCTAGGAATGTTCTAAGAGCCGAAATTCAAATCTCTTTATTTAGCTTTGTTTGTTTTAGAAAGTGTCACGTTTAATAATAACGTTCCTATGACACCACAGAAAATCCAGATGGCAATGAATACTATCGGATGAGTGACTACAAAAGGAATTACTCCTCGTGCACTCTTACAGTTTTGTAACCACTACTTGTGGTAATAATTCTTCGATAAATGATTTTTCAGCAATTCCTACAGAGAAGGCTGTCGCACTTCCTGTAGCAGCTCCTTGTTTCAAGCTTGCTGCGTAATCTTTGGTTTCAATAAATTTCGCCATAAAGCCTGAAAGCATTGAGTCTCCTGCTCCAACTGAGTTGACTAATTTTCCTTTTGGAACATTCGATGTATAGACTTCACCAGTTTCAGCAAGGAGCATTGCCCCGTCACCCCCACGAGAAATCAATACATTTCGCGCCCCCATGTCTTGGAGTTTTTTCGCATAATCGACAATTTGTTCTTCTGTTTCAATCGTCACACCAAAAATCTCACCTAACTCATGATGGTTTGGTTTGATGATAAATGGGTGATATGGAAGACATTTCGTTAATAACTCTTTTGTTGTGTCTAATACTAATTTAACGCCTTTATCGTCGCACAATTTTGCAATCGTTGTGTACGCTTGGTGATCCATCCCATTACCAGCATTCCCGGCTAAGAACACTACGTCCCCCAATTGCAAGTTAGCTTCAAAGTACGCTACTAAACGAGCGAAGTCTTCTGCAGAAACCACAGGCCCATTGGCATTGATTTCCGTTTCTTCGGTGCTCTTTAGTTTTAAATTAATACGTGTAACACCATCGATTTCGATGAAGTTCGTATGAATTCCTTCTGCTTGCAACGCTTCTTTAATGAAGTTGCCTGAGAAACCTGCCAAGAAACCTGTTGCTGTATTGTCGAATCCTAGACGTTTCAAGATGACAGACATATTAATGCCTTTTCCCCCTGCCACGTAGTTTTCTTCAACAGAACGGTTTAAAGTACCAAGTTCGCAGTTTGGAACTTTAACAACAAGGTCAATCGCTGGGTTAAACGTAATCGTGTAAATCATGCTTTTCTCCTTTATTATGCGTCCATTTCAACAAGACGAATGCTACCCGCCATACGGTAACGTAAGTCAGCTTGCTCCTTCGTCGTGTTTGTTACCATCGTTACTTGATGAAAATCAGCAACTTTACAGAGACTTACTTTAGCAAATTTGCTCGAATCCGCCAAAACATACGCTTGATTACTCTTATTAATTGCAATTTTTTTAATCGATGCTTCCTCTTCATCTGGAGTCGTATATCCATAACTTAAATCAACCCCGTTCATTCCAAGGAACGCTTTTTTAAAGAAGTATTCTCGTAATTGGTTTTGAGCAAGTGGACCTACCACCGCACTCGTTTCCGTTTTTACTCGTCCTCCAAGAAGCACCGTTTTAATCCCATAGTCCGCTAATAAATGCGCTTGTTGTACGCCGTTCGTAATAACAGTGACGTCTTTCCCTTCTAAGTGAGGAATCATACGAAGCGTCGTTGTTCCAGCATCCATATAAATCGTCTCGCCTTTTGTGACAAGAGATGCGGCATAGCGGCCGATACATTCTTTTTCACGACGATTTGAACGTTCTTTTTCTTTTGTCGTTGGTTCATATTCTTTCGAATACACACGTTTTGCTCCACCATGTACACGAATCAGCGTTCCTTCCTCTTCTAGTAAAGATAGGTCGCGACGAACCGTTGATTCAGAAGCCCCCAACGCCACCATTAAATCTTTTAGGTGAACCGTGTCCTCTTTTTCTAATAAGTCCAAAATAATTCTTCTACGCTTTTCAGTAAGCATAAAGCTCCTCCTACAATCGACAAATATTACTTAAAGTTTAACGTTTGAAACAGCCAAAGCCTTTCACATGTATATAATATAATTTATATAGATAATTACATTCCTTATATAATATAAAATTATATAGCATAGGGTGCAAGTAATTTACGCGCTTTATGGATGATAAAATTACACTATTTGAGATATTTTCTGAATTATTTCGGAGCTATTATTTTATTCACTTTTTATATAATCATATTTTCTTTAATCAACCATTAAAAAAGACGCCAGAGATTTCTCTGACGTCCTATCTGTTCGCTAACGTTTTACTTATTTTTCTTCTGTTTTTTCACGAGGCAAGATTAAGTTTAAGACGATTCCTGCAATCGCACAAAGCGCTGTTCCTGATAACGTTACAGGGCCTACTTCAAGCACCGCTGAACCAAGTCCAAGTACTAACATTGAACTTGCGATAATGAGATTTCGTACTTGTCTAAAGTCCACTTGTTTTTCGATTAAGACTTTCAACCCGTTTGAAGCAATCACCCCATATAAGAGAATCGCCATTCCACCAAGTACCGCATTTGGAATCGTACGAATCAGCGCGGTGAATTTACCAAAGAAACTAAATCCAATCGCAATCAGTGCAGCATTACGAATAACCGATACGGATGCGATACGCGTCAACCCTACAACTCCTGTATTTTCACCGTAAGTGGTATTGGCTGGTCCTCCTAGGAAAGCAGATACGGCTGTTGCCACCCCGTCCCCAATCAGCGTGCGGTGTAAGCCTGGGTCTTTCAAGAATGGACGTCCACAGATTTCACTTAATACGGTGTGGTCCCCGATATGTTCTGCAATCGTTACAACCGCTACTGGCAGAAGCGCCCATGTTTCAGGCCCGAAGTATAAGTTATATTGATGGAAGAATCCGTTTGTACTAAATGGCAAGTATAATTCAGGTAAAGCAATCCATTGTGCTTCAATAACTTTTGTGAAATCGACTAGTCCAAAGAAAATGGCCACGATATATCCACCGATAATCCCGAATAGGAATGGGATGATTTTCAAGAAGCCTTTTGCTTTTGTATTAATAAATGCTGTTATCAAGAATGTTACGACTGCAACGAACATCGGTTTCCAGTCCCCATCTTTTACAAATCCGGCGTTCGTTACCGCGCTATTTGCAAGACCAAGACCGATAACGATAATCATTGGTCCGATGACGATTGGCGGTAAGAGTCGGTTAATCCAATTCGTTCCTAAGAATTTAACAAATAAGGCCACAACCACATAGAGGAGTCCTACTAACACAACCCCTGTTTGCGCAGCATCTGGTTTTCCTTCCATTTGCGCCATCGCAAATTGCATGGCCGTAATAAAAGCAAAAGAGGACCCCAAGTAAACAGGTACTTTAAACTGCGTCGCAACCATATAGATTAACGTTCCTAATCCTGACGCAAATAAAGCAACCGATACTGGCATCCCCAATATTAACGGCACTAAAACAGTGGCACCAAACATCGCAAACACGTGCTGCAAACTTAAGAGCAGCCCAGGCACGAGCTCCGGTTTTTGATCCACATCTAACAACAGATCAACTTTTGAAGTTTGTAACTCCATTTTACCCTCTTTTCCGGGCGTTTTTGTGCATACAAAAAGCCCTATGTTTTTTAAGCGTAGGGCTAGTCTAATAAACTTGATCTTAGCCTTTCTCACCTCTCTGGATGAGTTTAAAAGCCCTTGCTAGCAGATAGTGTATCACACCTAAATTGGATTTGCTATACTTTTTTCTGTTTTTTTAAACAAAAGTATTGTTCCCATTATCAATCCCAGTTACAATGGTAACAAGCAACCCTTAAAGTTGCCCAGTCTAACTTTATGGAGGGATCATTTATGGTCAAATCAGTAGAAACAATTACAGAATTAATCGGGAACACTCCCCTTGTGAAACTAAACCGTTTAGTTTCAGACGATTCTGCAGATGTATATGTAAAAGTCGAGTCGTTTAACGCCGGTGGATCTGTGAAAGATCGTATCGCTTTAAACATCATCGAAACAGCTGAGAAGGATGGAAGCCTAAAACCTGGCGACACAATCATCGAAGCAACAAGCGGAAATACAGGGGTAGGACTTTCACTAGTCGGCGCTGCCAAAGGATACAAGGTCATCACAATTATGCCTGAATCTATGTCTATCGAACGCCGTCAATTAATGAAAGCATACGGTACAGAAGTATTATTAACGCCTGCTGCTGACGGATTCGGCGCTGCCGTTGCTAAAGCAGAAGAATTAGCGGCACAGCCTGGCTACTTCTGGGCACGTCAATTCGACAACCAAGCAAACCCAGCTATCCACTATCAAACAACTGGACAAGAAATCATTAAAGCCTTCGACGGAAAAACACCAGACGCTTACATCAGTGGTATCGGTACAGGTGGTACGATTACAGGTGTTGGTCGTGCGTTAAAAGAAGTGAACAAAGACGTAGAAATTATCGGGGTTGAACCTGAAGAAGCTCCATTTATTTCTAAAGGCCAAAAAGGAAAACACCGCATCCAAGGAATCTCTGCTGGTTTTGAACCAAGCATCATCGACCGTGATGTGATTGACGGCTTTGAACTTGTTTCAAGTGACGATGCCATCGAAACAGCGAAAAACTTAGCTGCTAAAGAAGGAATCCTTGCTGGTATTTCTTCTGGAGCTGCTGTAACTGCCGCTCTACGTGTGGCAAAACGCTTAGGAAAAGGCAAATCTGTTGTAGTTTTATTACCAGATACAGGTGAACGTTACCTCTCAACAGGTATTTTCGGCGAAGCGTAATTCATTTAAATAACACGAACCTCAAAACTTCATTGCAATCTTTTGAATATCTTCATAGTGATGGCAGTAGTTGTATCGGGCTGAGCCAAAGTCTCAACCCTACCAAGCTTCAAACAGGCCGTAAAACGGCCTGTAATTCACATTGGTTACTCTCACTACTGCTCTCACTATAGAATTCAAAAGATTTCCATTTAGTTTATGAGGTTCTTTTTTTGTGCAAAAATTTAGCTGAACGACATTCTGAATTTTGAAGTGTATCATGCGTGATACGTATCATGCATGATACACTTTACTCTTTTTGTATCAATTTTGATACGGTTCATTTTTGATACAATACAACTTTTCGATGTAACAATTTTGTTACGAAACATAATTGTTACACTCACCTCTATACAAAAACCACCTCGGAAAATTTTCCAAGGTGGGTTCTAATTTTATATTCCACACTAAAATTGAATATAAACATTATATGAGCAAACTTCTCTTAAATAATGGACTAGATCAACGACATTGTCCTGTAAATCACCAAGAGGGACGTCTTCTTTTTTCTTACGACCTTCATAGAAGAATGTAAGATGATACTTTCCACCCCATTTTGATTTTTGACGAAAAACGGACGCGCTGACTGCTTCTTCTAAGTCCACTACCCTGAACTCTGTCCCAAAGGAAACTAAAATTCCATCTTTGACAAGCACGCCAAGTTGATTATCAAGATACTCCGCATCATCTAATAACCGTTTCATATCGTCTTTGTAGTCAGGAAAAATCTCGTCAAAACGACGATAGTGTTTTTTGATTCGACGAACGCGAATGATTTGCCAGCCGAATACAATGACAAAAAATATAGTGGCTACGATGAACATCATGATGTCGACAAACCTTGCTGCACTATCCGTAATGGTTAAAAAATGCTTTAGGTCCAATTTATCGAGAGTCGCCTGCACCGAAAGTGGGCTAAGTTTGAATTTCTGTTCAAAGGCTTCCTTCATTTCCGGTGTAATATTCGTTTGAACGCTGGATCTCCCACGTTTCTCCTTCTCATTAACTACTCGTATATTCAAGTAGAAGTCTGAAGTGGCAAGCGCGTTCGTTTTCTCAGGCAGCGCCTCTTTAAACTCTAGAATCTGTTTAATATCAGAAGCATCTGTTTTTAAGAAAGACACTCCATAATTGTGTTTCACTAAATAATAAGTTTCATCGTCTATCTCTAACGGGCTTGGGTCGATATCTAACACCTTAATCGAAGTGGACGATGCATCAGTTTCCATTTTATAAACGATTCCCTGTTCGTATAATTCACGTCCACTCATAAAACCAAGCGACACTAGAAATCCCACCACCACCACTGTTAATCCTAACAGGACGGTGAGAATCCACATTCCCCATGTTCGCCTTAAAATTCCTTTATGCAAAACTATTCCACCTTCTTATTCAAAATTCTGTTCCCACTCATCTACTATCTCTATTGGAGCAAGAGTAGCTAGATATTCAAAGAAATGATATTGCACTTCAATCACGTCACTATTGACGTCTAATTGTAGAGAAGATCCCGAATAGAAGAACAGCTTCGCCTTATAACGAAAATGTCCTTTTCTGCGTGTTCTAAACAATTTAATTTGATTAATACTTTTTACTGGAACGACTTGAAACTCCGAACCGTATACCACGAGAACATCTTGGTGAACTAACATTCGTAACGAGTGATCCCCATAGTCCGCAACTTTCACTAATCGCTCTGGTTGATTAGCATAACCTGGAAACAATGTATTAAAAAGTTTGAACTGTCTACGTAAATAGAAAGTCCTTCTGAGTGTATTGATGAAGAAAAAGAATGCTGCAAGTCCCACCAATACAGGTTCCACAAGAAAATGAGCTACCCCTTTGTCATCCATTAAATCAAGAAGATGCGTCGTATCGACAGTAGCTCCTCCTTTAGAAAGGTCACTTTGGTTAAATCTCTCTTGAATGATGCCCTTAAATTCTTGGCTAATAATGACGATATCTGAACTTTTCCTTCTTCTGCGAATTTCAGGAAGCACCTGTACATGAAGATAAAACTCAGCAGATTCCAAAGGATTTTCTTGAGGAGCAAGTACTTCTTTCACCTCAAGTAGTTTATTTACGCTTCCTTTAATGACCTTCATGGCTGTGACCCCATATTCATGTTTGACTAAATAATAAGTATTATTCTTTCTCTCAATCGGGTTAGGGTCAATATCCAGCACTTTTATAGCTAATACATCATTACTATTCTCTCCCTTATAGATATAGCCTTGCTGATACAATTTTTCCGGGTTCATATTCATATGAATCGCTGGTTGTATATCAAAATAGCAAACAACCGATAAAACAATAACGATACACCAGTCAAATAGTGTCCTAACAAATATCTTTTTGTTCATCTTACTCTCCGTTGATTACCCTAGGAGTTAAAATCCACTTTCAATCCTAAGTTATATTCTTCATTTAAATATTCCACAAGATCCTTGAGATGTAATAAATGTCTTCTAAAGAGAATCGAGTCGTATTTCTTATTTTCATATTCAAAACGCAAATGAATCTTCATGCCGCCTTTCCGTCTTTTTTCCACCTCAGGAATCACTTTGACACTTAGATAGAATCCACCTGATTCTAGTGGGTTTTCTTGATTAGGAAATCTAGCTTTCATTTGAAGCAATGAATAGACCGTATGATAAGTTGTCTTCATAGCCGTAACACCATAGTCATGCTTAATTAAATAATATTGGACCTCATCTGTTTTAACTGGAATTAGATCTATGTCCAATACTTTCACTGCCAAAACATCCTCACTATCTTGCGACCTATACACCAAGCCCTGCTTATACAATTTTTGAGGAGGTTCAAGGGAATGTAGCCCTGGTATTGCCTGGAAATAGCTATAAACTAGCAACCCTATCGCCAATAACCAAATTCCCAAGGATCTACTAAATACATTTTTATTCATTTACATTTTCCTTCTTATCTGATGAAGAACTAGCAAACCGTTCCCAAGGAAACTTCATCCCTTCTGGTGACAAGTATACATGGTCTACTTCTCGTTAGTCAAACAAGACCATCTCCTTCTCATTTTCAACTAAACTTAATAAAAGAATCGATTGATCATATCCCTAGAACGAAAGGCTATCAAGCGACTCATAATCAAGTCCTTGCCGGGTCCCTATCATATATTCCCCACAACATGAAAATGGTCAACTGCCAAACTAGCTAAAATGAATTAGAAGGCATGATTCTCAAAACAAGAGAACTTATGCTATAAAAAGATTGGACAAAACTACTCCAGTCGGATAGACTGGGAAGCTAACCATCTCTAGTAAGGCATCACTTATTTAGATTTTACCAGAAAAAGCTCAGGATAGGAACCGGAAATTACTTTCCCAAAATAGGTTTTCTTTTTTACTCTTTTCTCAACCTCCCTTCCATCAAACTAAATACGGAAGAGTCAACTTTCTATGAGGTCTCACTACGAAAAAAAGACC
>CALHVK010000068.1 GCA_938039195.1 uncultured Carnobacteriaceae bacterium | reverse complement strand
CCGATGGGGATGTGGATTATGCGACGAATATGGTAACAATGACAACCATTGCTTATTTAGCAGTATTGCCATTGTGGTCCTTATTCTTATTTCTGATTTAACGCAATTACCATATATGGTAATTACAGAGTACGCAAAAAAGCGAAGAACCAATTTTGGCTCTTCGCTTTATTTCATTTTATCTTATAAAAATTCGTGTGTATCAAAGAAGTTTCCTAATTCTGCTTTGATGGTTTGTGCTTCTGTATCAATCTCTGTAATTTTAATGATCGAAGAGTAGTCTGTTACGTTGTGGTTTGAAACCCCTGATTCACAGAACACAACCGCACCTGCTGTTGTTGAATCAAACTCTTGAATAAGGCTACGCATCCCGTTAATGGTACCGCCGGCTTTCAAGAAATCGTCGACGATTAAGACATTTGATCCGCTAGCTAATGTACGTTTTGATAATTCCATTTTCTCAACGCGAGAAGAAGAACCTGAAACGTAGTTAATACTTACTGTAGAACCTTCCGTAATTTTTGAATCACGACGAACGATGACGAATGGGACGTTTAAGTAGTTGGCAACGGTTTGTGCAATTGGCACCCCTTTTGTGGCAACCGTCATAACGGCATCGATTTTCTTATCTTCGTAAGCAGATGCAATCATTTTCCCTAAATCATGTAATACATCTGGTTTTGCAAGTAAATCAGAAAGGTAAATATATCCCCCTGGCAATAGACGGCTTGCATCGTTCATTTGCTCTTTTAGTTTTTCCGCAGCAGCCAATGCTTGTTCGCGTTTGATTTTCGGAACAAAAATCACGCCCCCTGCAGCACCCGGTACTGTGCGAATAATTCCTACACCTTGCTTTTCAAAAGTCTTCTTAATAATAGCAATATCTTCACTAATAGAAGATTTTGCGGACTGATACAATGCTGTAAATGTTGTTAATGAGATTAACGTATGTGGGTTATCTAATAGACGTTGTGTCATATCGATTAAACGTTCACTTCTTTTTAATTTCATCGTTTCGTCCTCCTTTTTTTCTTTAAGACACTATTATAGTATACACAAAAGTACGGAAATTACAATTTTTTAAACCTGTAATATTCGGGAAAAGAGCAAATCAAACCTTGGAAATCAAAAGAATGTTCCTAAATTCATTTGGAAAAGCTAAAAATCAGTCTTCTGGTATAAAGAAGTCATTGCTTCTAATGGAGAAGTGTTATAAAAATAAGGCGGAATAAAGGTGTGAAGAGCTTCTTAAGAGGGGTCGATTACTTTTGAATCCTTACTTAAAGTACTTTATAAAGTTAGACGCAGTAGATGATTGAATTAAGCTTCATCACTCGTGATGTGCTTAATCCTAATCATCCTTGCGGAAATCCTTCACGGTGTGAAGGATTTGAAACTACAATAAGCAAAAAGGATTCACACTGTGAATCCTTTTTTGTCTTTGGTCTTACGCCCTCTCATGTAGCATGACTAGTTTTCCTTGTTTAATACGAACTTTTCAACGGCAACAGCAACGCCATCTTCGTTGTTTGTAGTTGTAATAAAGTCAGCAATTTCTTTAATGGAATCAATCGCATTTCCCATCGCAACGCCAAGGCCAGCGTATTCAATCATGTCACGATCGTTTTCGTGGTCACCAAGGCACATCACTTCATCGCGTGTAAGGCCAAGTTTATCAGCTAGATGATGCACAGCTTTACCTTTGCTCGCTTCAGGATGAATCACTTCGAGATAGAAGCCTGCACTACGGAAAATGTTGTAGCGGCTCTTGAAATCGTCTGAAAGATTTGGAATTAATTCTTCTAACACTTCAGGCTCATCCACAAACATGATTTTGACGAATTCTTTATCGGTTGGAATGTCTTTGTATAATTGGTGCACGATTGGCATTCCAACAAGTTCACTCTCATGAATAGAGTATTTACCAACTGTTTCCGTTGGAACGAAAATCGCTTCTTCGTCGATAGCATGATAATGTACATTGTATTTTGTAGCGTAATCGTTCACACGTTCTAGGTCATCATGTGTCATTGAGAAGCGAACGAGTGCTTTCTTTGAACCTGTTTGTTGCACTAGGGTTCCGTTGTAAGTTACGACATAGTCATGGTCGTTCACGAGGTCGAGTTCTTGAAGCAATCCTTCTACACCAGGATATGGGCGTCCTGTACAAAGAACCACATAGACCCCTTGCGCGCTTGCAGCATTTAAAGCAGCCTTTACGCGTGGTGTGATTTCGCGTTTTGAATTGAGTAGTGTGCCGTCGATATCGATGGCGATTAATTTGATAGCCATAGTTCCTCCTTGAAAATTGTTAAATAGCGTTAAGTAGTGTTTTGAGCTGGATAAGTTGGACGTCTTTAAAATAAGAATCTGAGCAAAAATACAGCAATTCTACATCCTTCCATTACGTAAAACTTTCGGATTCTATAGGAATCCTTCACAGTGCGAAGGATTCGTAATGGGGAATAGCAAC
>CALHVK010000067.1 GCA_938039195.1 uncultured Carnobacteriaceae bacterium | reverse complement strand
TTTCTGTAAAGGTGAAAAGCATTCCAATTCCGCACGCCATAAACGGCCCGATATACGGAATGAATGAGAGTACTCCGGACAGCACCCCAACAAGTCCTGCATATGGCAACCCTACAAGAGAGTATCCAGCAAAAATCATAACCCCAACGATTCCCGCCTCGATGATTTGACTCATCAAGAAACGGTCATACGTATCCACGATGACTTCCCCAACATAAGTAATGTGCTCGATTTTATCTTTTGGCAAGACCACATTAAGAATGCGAAGCGTTAAACGTGCGAGCATTTCCTTACTTGCGAGAATATTAATCATGAAGAAAATCCCCACAATTACAGAGAACACATTTGAGAAGAGCCCTGAAATATTCGTTGTAAATCCGCCAAGGAATGTAATGACAGACGATACGATATTGCTTTGACTTAGTGAGTCGGTAATCTGACTCACTTCACTGGATTGCATTAATTTTGAATGTTGTACAAAATCCGCAACCACGAATAGTAAGTGATTTACACTATCGCCCAGTTGTGACACGGTTTTAGCAATCATCGGCGCAATAATCCAAATCAACAGCGAAATAATCAGAAGCAGAATCACAATAATGCTCAGGATTGCGACACTTCTACGCAGCTTTTGCGGGAAGTTTATCTTCTCCAACACTTGTTCAATTCGCTTCATTGGCACGTTTAAAACAAATGCCAAAATCATCCCTAAAATAAGCGGGAACATCATCCCAATAAATTCGGAAATCCATGTGAGGATGGCGCTAAAATTCAAGACGACAAGTAACGAAACAGCCGCCAGAGCAATCATCACTGCCCAATCTTTTCTAATCTTATCCATACTATAATTCCTTTTTTAATTGTTCTAAGAGCGCATTGCATCCCAATGTCACATCACGGTACGTCGCATCAAAGTCTCCTGTATACCACGGATCGGCAATATCGCGCGGCACTCCTGCCACTTCTAACAAGCGAGCCACCGTCGCATCCGATTTTCCATCGACAAACGAGTGGATATTACGCACATTCGACGCATCCATTCCCAAGATGTAGTCGGCATCCAGGTCCGTCGCATCCAACGTCCGTGACACAAGCCCTTTTGCGGAAATGCCGTGCTCCTCGAGTTTCTTCCGAGTGCCGTGATGCACCGGATTCCCATGCTCCCACGTACTTGTCGCAGCGGAATCAATCGTAATTTTATCTTCCAATCCTTCTTCATGAACCATTTTTCTAAATACAGCTTCTGCCATCGGCGAACGACAAATATTCCCCAAGCAGACGAATACAACCTTCATGACCGTCCCTCGCTTTCCATTCTTTCCCTTCACTATAACATACGAGCCACCCCCTTCGCAAAAAAATGTCTGTGTGGTGTTATAGCTTACTCGAACGAACTAAATTTTCTAAAATATCCCCTGTAGAAAACAAAGACAAGATTCCTTCAAATCCTTGCGGATTTTTTTATAATCGCTGTAATGGGGCACCGGCTTGAGCCTACGTCTCAAGCACTTTCGAGATTCAAACGGACTCTAAAAGAGTCCGGAATTCACTTCGAATGCTATCCCACATCACTTCGATTATAAAATCCGCATGATTTTCCGTAATCTTGTCTGCACTCTTTATCCAATTTTTGCTAGCAGAATTTCGTTCGAATAAGCTCACACATCTTTGAAGGATTGCTCGTCTGTTACACTGCGAGAAACACTTGAACGCATGTTACGCCCCTTCATCACCGCACCTCTGCAGCGACTATGTTTTCTGCACCTAACTTCTCTTTTCTTCTCTCCCTTTCTTTCGAATGAAGGCAAAATCCATTTGAAATAAGGTCCAAAGGCGAAGAATAAACGGAAGACCAAGGGATTCCATAGTAGCAACAATAAGGGAGTGCAACCAATGTGAATTACTGACTCTAGGGTGAAACCCGTAGAGTCAGTTTGAAGC
>CALHVK010000066.1 GCA_938039195.1 uncultured Carnobacteriaceae bacterium | reverse complement strand
TACTACAAAAAAGCAGTTGCTAAATAAAAAGGCCGGAGCCCTTTACAGGGCTCCGGTTTGGTTGTTAATAGATGATGACTACACGAAATTAAAAATAAGCAACCTCTGCATCTCCATAATCAATAATATCCATTGTATTTAATGACATTTTTAAGCCAATTCCATGCTCCGATTCTCTAGGCGAACCAAACACAAGCCCAAAAATAAAATCGGGTGCATCATCTTCTGACAATAGATGTATTCCAAGTAATTCTAAAGGGATTTTTTCGCCAAACTCTTGGAAAACTTTCTCTTCTGCTTTATGAAACCAAACTTCTGATTTTTCTAATAGTTCATGTATTTTGCTTTCATAACTGTTTGGAAGATTCGATGCAAATTCAGATATTTCTAGATCATCTGATACCTCTAACCAAATTTTTCTACTCACTTCTGGAATTGTTACATATGTCCCGAAATTTTCATCTAAGACTATTTTAAACTCATTCATATGTTTCTCCTTTAACTATTTCTTGGAATCATTTATATCGTTCTTTCTAAAAGCTGTTTCCCCATCCTCACGACATACAACCTCTCATCTTCCCCGGCAAGCTGGCTAAGCAGCTCGTTGGCACGCGCTGTATCACCTTTAATCGTAGCATTCACCGCCTTGTAGTAGATGATTTCTAGCTGTGGGTACTTGAATTCGTTCGTTAGCTCTTCGAAGTAGTCGTTGCTCTCGTGCGCGATCGTTAAGTCATAGAGAGCCACACTCATCTTTTTCGTTTTTTCGGCCAGCGTAGGGTCTGTTATCTTCAGTTCACCAATCATCTCCCCCAGCTCTTCTCGGCTCAACTCCGGCTGGCTCAGTACGACTGAACGGATTAGATAGCTTTGCAAGACGTTTCGGAATTGTGGTGGAAGTCCGTCCTGGCTCAAGATTTCTTTAGCTTTTCGAATCGCCGTCTCGAAGTCCCCTGTCATGTATGCCAAGGAAACTTCCGATGTTGCCGCGTCTAATCGGAGGACCGCTCTTTTGGCTTCTTTAATTGTCTCGATATATTGTTCCCATGATGTAAAATCCAAATCCATATGCAGTAATTTCGCCACAGTGCTTAAATACCATTTATTAATCAAATAGATGGCAAGAGCTAACCCGGCGACAATCACAAGGACGCCCCCTGTTCGCATCGGAATGTCACTGACTGCGAACGTGACGCAAAGAATGAGGAGCATTGTCAAAATCCCCGCAACTCTCGTATAGAGCGTATATTTTTTTCGTACTGCTTGATAATCCATATCGTTCCTCCAAAGTCGCAACTTGTATATGATTGCGGTTACAAAATTATTTATATCTTCAATCAAAATGACTGTCTTAGCCCATTATCTCACGTTCCCGTTGTTGCTTCAATGGCAAAATGTATATTCTTCGAGCCTTTTTTCGATAGAGGTCTAATATTTTCGCTCGTAATACTTGCTAATAAAAAGCATGATAACAGGAGAACATGCAAGTGAAACTGTTAAAAGAGTTGCCGGCAAATATGCCTCTACTGAAATACAGATAACTGCAATAATTCCCATCAGAAGCATTAGAATTGGAGACATCGTTGCATTGACTTTATCTCTGATTATTTCATTTCGTTCATCATTCATACTTATTTTGTAATCGCGATCCGTTTCCAGCAGTTTGTGGTGCGTCATCTCTACATATGAAAAAGATACACTGATAGAAAAAACAAAAATCAATAACACTCTAACCACTTCATTCAAGTTAAGTGTAAATACTGCCAGTAAACTGCAAATCCCTACTAAGTATCCTAAATACAACAATTTATTCGTCTTCATTTTGATCCTCCTCGTAAATAAATACTTCTTCAATCGAAACGTCAAAGAAATGCGCTATTTTAA
>CALHVK010000065.1 GCA_938039195.1 uncultured Carnobacteriaceae bacterium | reverse complement strand
GCATGGGAAAATAAAGAAATTGCGCCAGAATTCTTAAACGTTATCGAAACGGAAACGGACCGGATGATGCGTATGATTACGGACTTACTCAACTTATCACGTATGGACCAAAACCGTCTCGAACTCGATAAGGAATTCGTCAATATGAATGAGTTGGTAAAACATATTGTCAACCGTTTCGATATGGTACTTTCGAGTGACCAATATCGTGAAAAGAACTATCGTATTTTAACGGATATCACACAACGAGACTTATGGGTAGAAATCGACCAAGATAAGATTACTCAAGTATTAGATAATATTATCAATAACGCGATTAAATATTCTCCAGATGGGGGTCGTATTATCGTTCGTCTGATGGAAACTCATACGGACTTAATCGTGAGTGTCAGCGATGAAGGGTTGGGGATTCCGCGTAAGGATATTCCACACTTATTCGACCGTTTCTACCGTGTGGATAAGGCTCGTTCAAGAGCGATGGGTGGTAGTGGTCTTGGACTGGCTATTGCGAAAGAAGTTGTTCAATTACACGGTGGAAAAATTTGGGTAAACAGTATTGAAAACAAAGGGTCTACCTTCTTTGTTTCTCTACCATATATTCCATTTGAAGAGGACGGTGAATGGGATGAATTTTAAACGTTATCGAATAATGCTAACAGCGCTAGTTATTTTGATGGCGATTAGTTTTGTATTTACGTATCTCATTGTGGTACGTCCGGTAGATTTCTTTACCACTCAAAAGCAAAATAATAATGTTGCAACACAACAAGATACAGGTGTGCAAGTGAAAGCAACTTATACAACAGAAGATGTATTTAGACCCACTCGTTTAGTGTTAACGAATAAAAATAAATTCGAAATGACGAGTAGTGCTTCTATTATGAAGGAAGTTAATACACACTTAAATAAACGGTTTACGAATTTAACACATCTAGAAACTATGGATGAGACAAGCTATGAGAATCTCGTCTTACGGGAAGCGCGCCTTGAAATCCTCTTTGATGGATTACATTCTTTTGGTATTGTGAGTCGTTACTTTGATGGCTTGAATGATGAGTTCAGTAATGACCGTTTCTCACGAATTGTGATTCGTACCGATGATCCACACACAGCTTACTTCATTAACGATGAGAATAAGCAACTCTACAGTGCGAAAATTGATGAGAGTTTAAAAAATGAACTCGAGGCATTATATGCGGATGGCGATTTTTACGAAGTTGAATCGTACCGTGGAAAGACAAAACAATTCTTTGTCGAACAAGATAACTTGAATGTCGAACAATCGGCCTATTTAATTGAACAAATTCCGATGAGTTTTTACATTACTCAATTATTTAGTAACCAATCAGAAATTCGTACACGTGGTGACGGAAAGATAGTTGTGTACAATGATAACTTGTCACAATTGAAATTGGACCGTACAACCAATATCGTCACTTTCTTTGAAAATCGTTCTGGAGAAGAAACGCTCCTGTATACGAATAACCTAACGCAAACCTTCAATCAGATGAAACGTCTTGGCGGTTGGCAGTTAGGTGTGAGTCTATTCTCGGTAGACTTAGGTAATAATCTCGTTGAATATGCCCGTTACGTGGATTCTTATCCAATTTTATCAAGTGGGAAAGAAGGATTTACGCAAATTAAAGCTAATACGAACGGCATCGAAAAAATGAGAACTTCTTCGCTGATTGCGCAAACTCCATTACCGACAAAAAGTAAGAAGGTAACGGTTGTTGGTGGGAAGACGATTGTGACAGAGATGTTAAACGAAGGTTTCGTTATGAATGAGATTGAAGATATTCGAATTGGATATTCATGGACGATTAGTAGTGAAAGTGTACAAATCGTTGAGTTTACACCAACGTGGTACATTAAAAAGAATGGGACTTGGAAGACTCTGGCTGAATTAAAAGCTGAAAAGAGTCAAACAGAACCAGCAAATGGACCGACAACAACGGGAGGTGACGCAGATGGATTTTAAGAGAAGCGCAGTCGTTCTCATCGTCTGCTTCTTCATCCTCGATTTATTCTTATTCGGATTAGTGTGGCAAAAACGAAACGACACGAAAAATCCGTTGAATACAAGTATTAACGTTATCGACCAAATGAAGCTAGACGGAATTACATTACCAACGCTGAATGCGACGGCAGAAGCCTTTCCGATTGTACAAGTGACGCCAGAATCCACTGAGGGTAAATTATCTAGTTTACCAAACCAAGTCGTGACAATCGACAAAGGGGTCATCAATGGCCAATTCATTACGCCTATTCAACTAGACTTAAGTGGATCTGTGTCAGCAGATAGTTTCGCAGATTTAACGAAAATCATCGAAACGAATCAAGTGGCTTTTGGAGACCAATATACGTGGTCATCTTATAATCCAACAACCCGCAAAGTAATCTATACACAAAAAGCCGATAAGTTAACAATTATGGATGGGTCAAGCCAGATTATTTTCACGATTAATGCCAATGACCAAGTTGTCAGCTACGAGCAAATTTTTGCTGGAACGGTACAAGTACTTGGGAAAGAACGTGAATTGATTACCGCTAAAAAAGCAGTAGAAATTCTTTACTTGGGAGGGCGTATTAATTCAAAAGCAACCGTTCAATCGGTGAAATTATCGTATTACCAATCGCTAGTGTTAAAAGATTTTTCAATTTACTCACCTGCGTGGTATATTGAAATTCGTCAAGCCGATG
>CALHVK010000064.1 GCA_938039195.1 uncultured Carnobacteriaceae bacterium | reverse complement strand
CTTCGAATCCTTACGGATATCTTCATAATAGCTGTAACGTTGCACCGGTGTAAGCCGAGGTCTTACACCTTCGAAGCTTCAAATGAGGAGTACGGAGTAAACTCCTACTCCCCATAATTCACATTCGATGCACTTCACGTTACTGCTATTATAGAATCCGTGAGCTCCTCTGGAATCTTATTTTTCTAAGGTTGATGCTAAATAAAAAACACAGATTAGGAAAGCACTAATCTGTGTTTTGTAAATTTTTATTGTGCGTGTTTGTCGCGGTACAATTCGATTAGCTCTTGCGCCAATAACTGTACAATTTCTGTTGAAGCCATTTGGTCTTCGGCATGCATAAACAGCAAGGAAAATTCTGTTTTTTCTCCGCTTGCTTCTTTTTGAATGAGCGCTGCGTGAATTTTATGCGCCTCAACAAAAGCTTCTTCTGCTTCCACAAGTTTTGCATTAGCCTCTTCAAACAACCCTTTTTTAGCTGCTTGAATCGCTTCTACAAAAGAAGATTTTGCTGCACCACTATTGGCAATCAGCTGGAAACAGATGAGTTCCATTTCTTCTGTCATATTACTCTCCTATCAATGCTAAGGCTTGATCTAATACTTTAGGGCCATTCATCATTCCGTAGTCACGCATATCAATGGCATCTACAGGAATATCTCCTGCGATTTCTTTCACTGCTGGTAACTCATAACGAATTTGTGGTCCAATGAGAATAACATCCGCTTCATGGATATTCTTTTTCGCTTCTGTAATGGATTTAGCTTCGATGGAAACGTCAATCCCACGTTCAGTCGCACTTTGTTGCATCTTCTTAACGAGCATACTTGTCGACATTCCCGCATTACATACTAATAAAATTTGCTTCATAGTCTTAACCTTCCATTTCTTGTTCAACAACTTTGTCATGAACTTTGATAAATGGAATGTATAGAAGAACTCCAAGTGCAAAGATGACTAATTGAACTAGAACTGCTCTGAAGTCCCCTGCTGTTGCCAACCATGCATTTAAGAATACTGGTGTCGTCCAAGGAACTTGTACAAATGCTGGGCTCATGAAGCCTGCAGCTGTTGCTAAGTAGCTGATTAAAATACCAAGAGCTGGAGCTAAGATAAATGGAATCGCTAATGAAATGTTATAAACGATTGGGTAACCGAATAATACAGGTTCATTGATATTGAAGAGTCCAGGTCCAAATGATAATTTAGCCACGTTTTTAGAAGCAGCGTTGCGGCTTACTAAGAATGTTGCAACTAATAAACATAATGTAGATCCACTACCACCCATTAAAGCAAATGTTTGTACTTGTGATAAGTTAATGATGTGTGGAATCGCTTGTCCATTGTTAGCTGCAGCGATGTTTTCTGTAATGTTAATTAATAGTAATGGTTCTAGAATTGCACTGTAAATAACTGCTTGGTGAATACCAAATAGCCATAACATATTTCCTAGAGAGTAAATAATGATTACCCCAATTAAGCTTGTACCAATATGACGAATTGGTTCTTGGATGAAGACTGTAATAATTGAGATTAAGTTTGTTCCAAACATATTGAATAATAATGCTGAAACGACACCGAATAATGAAATAACAGTCATTACTGGAAGTAATACGCTGAATGATTTTCCAACTGCAGGCGGAATATTGTCACCAAGGTTAATTTGTAACGCTTTAACGTTTGATAATTTGATGAATAATTCTGTTGCAATAATCGCTACGATAACCCCAGCGAACATTGCACCAGTACCTGTGTTGTTAAATGAAAGAACACCTGAAATATTCACGGCATCTTTTGCACCATCAGGAACTGCAGAAATTGTATTTGGCATCATAACAATTAAAGAAACTAATGAGAGCATAGATGCTGCCAATGGGTTTTCGAAGTCTCTGTTTTTCGCTAAGAAATAACCAACCATTACGGCAATAATAAGACCTGAAATACTTAAAGTACCGTTTGCAATTGTAATTCCCCAATATTGGAATTTCGTTAATGTATCCCCTTGGAAAATCCACTTAAATACTGTGTTGTTCAAAAGAACAATTAACCCTGCCAAAATATATAATGGCATTACTGTCGCAAATGCATCTCTGAGGGTTTTTAAATGAATTTGGTTCCCCAGTCTACCTGCAAATGCGGCAAATTTATCAATAAATTTTGAGTTTTTCATCTGAATATCTCCTCTCTTTATTCCTCAATTTTTATTTCAAAACCGTTATTATCACTTACATTTTTGTACCATCTTCCACTACTCTTGATGGTTCTCTTTTGCGTTTCTAAATCTACAGAAATAAATCCGTAACGATTCTTATACGCATTATTCCAAGACCAGCAATCAAAAGCAGTCCATGTATGATAACCAAAACAACGACTACCTTCTTCAATCGCTTTATGTAGCCAAGTGAGATGTTCTTCGTAAAATTCAATACGATACACATCATCAATGACTCCATTTTCTCCAATGAATCGGCCTTCATTTTCAACACCCATTCCGTTCTCGCTAATGAACCAAGGGATATTGCCATATTCTTCCTTTACAATCATTGCAATGTCATAGATGGCTTTCGGGAAGATTTCCCATCCACGATATGGATTCATGCGACGCTCAGGCCATTCATACTCTTTGAAGTATTGGTCTGGCATCCAAGGTTTTTTGTACTCCTCGGGATTCGGTTGTACCTGAACGCGTTTTGGATGATAGTAATTCACCCCAAGAAAATCGACCGTATTTTCTCGAATCAGCTGCAATTCCTCTTTGGTATGACTCCATAACACGCCGTCCTCCTCTAGTCGTTTCACCAAGGTTTCAGGGAATGTTCCTTTCACCGCTGGATTCAAGAAGACTCTGTTAAAGAAATCATCTGTAAATTGACTTGCTGCTAAATCTTCTGGAGAATCACTTCTCGGGTAAGCAGGTGTTAAGTTTAAAATTATCCCAATCTTGCCATCCAGTTCCAATGTACGATACAGCCCGATCACTTTGGCACTAGCAAGATTTAGATTATAAATCACTTGAACAGCTTCTTTCCCTTTCCCTTTTAGGTTTGGATAATGGAATGCATATAAGTATCCTGCTTCTGGAATAACCATTGGCTCATTGAAAGTTGTCCAGTAACGAATCTTATCACCAAAACATTCGAACGCTGTTTTGGCAAATTTCACGAATAAGTCAACGACATGTTTACTTTCCCATCCGCCATATTTTTGAAGTAATTCAACTGGCATATCGAAATGGTGTAAATTCAACACAAGTTCAATATCATTTTTCTTTGCTTCTTCAATAACCGCGTTGTAAAATTCCACAGCTTTCGGATCGGCTTCACCCGTTTCGAAGTCCTTAATCAAACGACTCCATTGAATCGAAGTCCGGAATGAATTAAATCCAATCTCCTTCATCAAACGAAAATCTTCAGGATACGTATGATAAAAATCACTCGCCACATCTGGTCCGACACCATTAAAGAAAGCTTCTGGAGCAGTTCTAAACCAATAATCCATCACATTTTCATGCGCCTTGTCAAATTGTCCTTCAGTCTGTGGTCCACTCGAAGCAGCACCCCACCAGAACCCTTGAGGGAAACTCAATTGTTTCTTCATAATTAACCTCCTTTCTGTAAGCTCTTTCACGTATAGTATATCACAATTTATTTATTTGTCTAGACAATTAATAAAAATAGTATTCAAATTATCGTTTTTGCCTATTCATACTACATTTGTTATAATATAGCTAATTTAGAGAAAGGATGACATTCGATGAGCGTAAAGTATTTACAGATTTATCATGCGATTCGTGAAAAGATTTTAAGTAACGAATACGCCATTAACCAACAATTACCCGATGAAATTACATTAACGAAAGAATTTAACAGCAGTCGAATGACGGTCAAAAAAGCGCTAGACTTACTTGTTTCTGAAGGACTCATCTTCAGAAAACGCGGCCAAGGTACCTTTGTCCTCTCTCGCGGTACGTCGAAGCGAAAACTTATCGTTCCAGAAAGAGATATTAAAGGACTGACGAAGATTTCTGAGGATTCTCACTCTACGGTTGAATCAAAAATTATTCATTTTAAATTAGAGTTTGCTTCTGAATTCCTTGCAGAAAAGTTACAAGTACCTCTGCAAAGTCCTGTTTATAATATTCATCGCCTTCGCATCATCGACGGTAAACCGTATGTATTGGAACAAACGTATATGAGTACAAGTGTGATTCCAGGGATTACCGAAGAAGTTCTATTAAAATCTATTTATCAATATATTGAAGGTCCACTAGGCTTACGCATCGCAAGTGCCACAAAAATCTTGCGTGCAGCACCAAGCTCCGAAGATGAGCAAAACTACTTACAATTACTTCCAACAGAACCTGTCTTTGAAGTAGAACAAGTGGCCTATTTGGATAATGGAACTCCATTTGAATACTCAATTAGCCGTCACAGATACGATTTATTTGAATTCAACTCATTTGCACTAAGACATTCATCATAGGAGGCACATTATGACAAAACCAATCTTTTTAAATGCCGTACTGCAAGAGAA
>CALHVK010000063.1 GCA_938039195.1 uncultured Carnobacteriaceae bacterium | reverse complement strand
AACTAAATCCTTTACTTAAATTAATTGTCTAACTTTTTGGGGTCAGTACAAATTATCATATATGATAATTTCGTGTTGAAAAAAATAAGGAATCCTACTGGACTCCTTATCACTTACTTTCTTTTTTCGCCCCAATCTCAATAGCTGGGAACTCTTGACGCAATTTGTCAAAGAATGGTTGTAGATGCGCATCGGTTTCTTCGCCGATATTTTTAATTTGAATTTTCTTACTACGAACCACAGCATCTGGATCGTTTGTGGCAAACATAAGGTACGATTTCATGAAGCTGCCACCTTCTTCAGGGTAAAAAGTTTTTTCGAGGTGATGTACGCTCTTTGTTTTGTTTAAGTCATAAATCTCTAAGCCTTTTACAGTAGAACAGAAGAAGTTTTTATAGATGTACACTCCTAAGGTATCATCGATATAATCGGCTTTATTCAATAATGTGGATAGACGTTTACCCTTCAACTCTGGATGACTAGCCACTAACGCTTCGGTGTTTTCATATCCTGCAAATAGACTATTGTAGTATGACGCAAATTGATGATATTTTTCCGCTAAATATACGAGTACTAGTCCTGGAATCAAGAGGACGAGAGAAAGGATTAGGAAGAGTTTTTGTGTCTCCTTTCCAGGTTTAATCGAGACATAGTTGAAATAACGCCGTGAAATTGGGAATTTGATGTACTTTTTCAAAGCATTTTGGGTACGATAGCTATAATCCATCACTTTCTTATCATTAATATCTGGCTCAATAAAGGTACCCGCAATTTGTTCAGGATGATCTCTTAAGGTGTTTCTCTTGTCGATTAATTGTTTGGCGGTTTCTTCATCTAATTCTAACCCGATGTATTGTGTCGTTTCGTTTCCATTAGAATCTTTTTCTAAATAAGAGACGATATAAAGCGACCATTTTCCAAAGTCCGAGTTTTGGACGGAGTGCTTGTCGATACCAGTGACCTTTAAGATAGAATCTTCATTTTTTACGATATCATTGAGGTTAAAATATTTATTTTGCAGTTGTAATAATGGAACGTTTAGTCTTGTTAATGCAAAAACAAGGCAAAGCATAGCCGCCACGATTAAGGCTACCCCGGGATAAAAACGTTTATTATAGCCGCGAACACGATTCTTACGCATATGAAAAACTCCTTTTTCTTGTAAGTTCTATGGTAATGGAGATAGGAGAGAAAGGCAAGGGGGAGTTCAGGGGGATGTGCAATTACTAAAATGCAGTAGTTGAGTTCTGAGAGCTCTTCGCAGTGTGAATGGTTTGGAATTCAAGAAAAGCAAAAAGAGCTCACACTGTGAGCTCTTTTTTGTCTTCTGTTTTTCTGCCTCACATCCTGTAGTTGAGTTCGCCATCGCAGAAATGGCGTGCGTTTCCTCAAACGTCCGCAGAACGTTTCACGTTCCTTCCGGCGTTCGAGTCCAACGTTCCATTTCTGAGCGCGATGTCTCACATCCTTGGAGTTGAACTCGGGCTCACAGGGCCGACGTCCATTTCAACAAACATCCGCACGACTTGTTCCAAGTCCCTTGCGGTGTTTGTTTCCAATGATTCGTCCCTGAGCGTTCGCCCTCGTATCCTGGTGTAGGCATTAAATTTTGGTGGTTTGGGTATCCATGCTATGATGTATCTATCGCATAGGCGATGGATTATACCAGCAAAGGAGAATTGTTATGAAAAAATCAACCAAATTATTAATGACTACACTACTTGTTTCGTTAGGTTTGGCTGCATGTGGTGGCAATTCAACATCGACATCGACATCAGGTAATCAACAAAGTTTAACAATTACAACATTCGGAGAGTTAGCAACATTAGATAGCGCGGACTACGATGATGTTCCGAGCTCAGATATGTTAGGGCAAATTTTTGAAGGATTATATCGTGTCACTAAAGACAATAAAGTTGAATTAGGAATGGCAGCAGAAGAGCCAACTGTGAGTGCGGACGGCCTTGTATATACGTTTAAATTACGTGATGCAAAATGGTCTGACGGAACTCCTGTAACAGCAGGCGACTTCGTGTACACTTACCGTAAATTAGTAGACCCTAAAGAAGGACACGTGGCGCAATCGGCTGATGTGTTCAAAAACGCGAAGAAAATTCGTTCAGGCGAATTATCGACAGAAGAATTAGGGGTTAAAGCGATTGATGATAAAACATTAGAAATCACGCTTGAAAATCCTGCTCCATATTTACCAAAATTATTAACAGGGTCACGTTTCTTACCACAATCTGAAAAAGTGGCGAAAGAAAAAGGCGAAGGATACGGTTCTTCAGCAGATTCAATCGTGACAAACGGACCGTTCAAATTAGAAGGATGGACAGGTTCTGAACTTTCTTGGAAACTTGTGAAGAACGACGGTTACTGGGATGCAGCAAACGTTCAATTACAAAACGTTACTGTGAATGTATCGAAAGAAGTAGCGACTTCTGTTCAATTATTTGACGGAAAACAAGTCCAATACACAACAATCAGCGAACAATTCGTCGATCAATATAAAACGCAACCAACGTATCACGCTATTCCAAAAGCAACAATGGGGTACATGAATTTCAACGTAGAACGCAAAATCACAGGAAACAAACACTTCCGTCGTGCGATTGCGATGGCTTACGATAAAGCGGCTCTTGTAAACAACGTGTTAAAAGACGGCTCAATCGTTTCAAATGGTCTTGTTCCAAAGGGATTTGCTGAAAACCCAGAAACGGGGAAAGATTATGTGGAAGACCGTGGCGACTTACTCAGCTACAATGTAGAAGAAGCGCAAAAAGAATTAGCAAAAGCTAAACAAGAATTAGGGATGGACACAATCGAAGTGACCTTATTAACGTCAGATGCAGGTAGTGCGAAAGTGGTTGGCGAATATTTACAAGCGCAAATCCAAAAGAACTTACCAGGCGTGACATTGAACATTAAATCAGTGCCATTGAAAAACCGTCTTGAATTACAACGTGCAGATGATTTCGACTTCTTCTTCGGAACATGGGCACCTGACTATCAAGATCCAGTAAACTTCTTAGAACAATACGTAACAGGTGGAGGAATCAACTTCGGGAACTACTCAAGCGAAGCCTACGATAAAGCCGTTGCTGAAGTGAAAACAACATACGCAACGAAGCCAGCAGAACGTTACAAACAAATGATTGCGGCTGAAAAAATCGTGATGGATGATGTGGCTATCGCTCCAATCTACCAAGCAAGCCAAAGCTACTTACTTGCTGAAAACGTAGACGGATTCGAAGTACTTCCATTCGGACGTACAATCAACCTCCGTCAAGCCTCTGTAAAATAATCATAGAAGCAAAAATAAGAGACTCGAAATTTCGAGTCTCTTTTCGTTTTGAAAAAAGCAAAATGTAACATATAAGTTACATTTTATAAAATCTCTCTTTGAACGATTTTGTCCAGAGAGGGATTTTTTATAAGGCTTTTGTCATATGGTAATACGGATGACCGCTCAGTACACGTTCACTTTCAGGCGTGTAGCCGAGTTTTTCGTATAATTTGTAGGCCTTCGTATTATCCTTCTCGCAGTTGAGGGCGATTTTGGTAGCCCCTTGTTGACGCGCTAAGTTTTCTACTTCGACCAATAATTTACGGCCGATTCCAAGACGACGATATTCGGGATAGACCGCTAAAATATCGATGTACCATTCGCCTGGCATCGTCTCCTTATCCTCGTAGAGCGGGATTTGATGCGGGGTATTGTAATCCTCGTACAATCGGTGAAACGGGTCGTCAATCGCATCTTCTAAGTGTCCGTGGTAGCCAAAGATGGCCCCAGCGACTTTTCCGTCATGAATATAGACGAGGGTGTTCTTTAGTCCGTAGCGAAACTGATCGTCGAGCATGGCTTCTTCTAGCATCGCGTAGAGCATTTCCGGGCTCGTATGTTCCAAGATTGGCAGTTCCATATCTTGCATAATCAGTTCAATCAGAGGGATGATTTGTCGTCGTTCATCGCGCTTAGGTTGTCGAATCATTTCTGAACTCCTTGATATTGTTCCCGATAATCCGTTGGCGAAATCCCTGTGCTCTTACGGAATTGTTTTGAGAAATACGTTGGAGTGGTAAATCCAACAATATCCGCCACTTGAGAAATCGAGTAATTCGTTGTTCGTAGTAAAATCTTGCTTTCTTTAATCCGGATGGCAATCAAATATTCCATCGGAGACATGCCGATTTCTTTCTTAAAGCTGTGTGAAATATAGAAACGGCTCAAGTGCGTCATCGAAGCGAGATCTTCTAGCTGAATACTTTCGTGATAGTACGTTTCTAAGTAGTGTTTAATAAACGAAATATCCTTTGTCGCCTTGCTTTGTTTGCCGACTTCAAGGTCGAAGTGTTGGTGACGCAAAATTTTAATTAATAAGATTTCTAATAAGTTATGGCACACTAATTCGTAGCTCATCGATTGGGAAGTGGCCTCTTGTACCATCGCATTCAAATAACGCAAGATGTCTTTTTGCTCATCTCGCAAGTTGAAGAATGAAAATGGATGTCCACCTTCTGAGACAGGTGTTAAGTTTGAGAAAGAGAGCCCCTTAATGCCTAATACAATATATTCCAGCGGTTCATCTGGAGAAGATAATTCTGTATGTTCTACCTGCGGATTGATAATGACAAAGTCGTTTGCTTTTACAGGAAAACGTTGGCCTTGAATATTAAACTCGCCTTTTCCGTCTACAACGTAAAATAATTCCGTAAAAGGGTGCGTATGGAGCGTACTATGCCAGTCGCTGTCATATTTAGATTTTGTGATAGATTCCAATTGAAACGATAAGCTCTTAATATCGGATTCCATCATTAAATAACGTTCATTGCTCATTGTCTAACCTTTCTATTTGTAAAGAGAGTTAAGAATATTATACACGTTGGGGAAAACGGTATCAATCTTAAACGTTATATAAATTTTAAGTGAAATATTTAATAAAAGTTATGAAAAATATTGGGAGCAAGTTTTCATTCAGGTTTGAACGGTTTAAACGAAGAAAAATCATGTTTGCTTGACGCAACAAGAAAGGACAGGTATTCTAACCAAGAGTAAGAAAGGAGATTCATGGAAAGTAGGAACTAAATTTTCTAGAACCTAAAATCAGAGTAGACTTTATTGCGTTAAGTGCCCGGAGGATGGAATGTTGCCACTGGGACGAAAATGGGAACATTGCGGTAATTTAGTCGCATTCGCTGCATTTAAACAACACTAGAAATAGAAGTAGTTAAATGGAGCAACTCTTTACAAGTAAAGGAGATGCTAATATGGAAAATACAAAGAAATACAATCGAAAAAGAACACTGGACATTACAGTGATGGCGATGGTCGTAGCCATTCGTCTTGTCATGGAAATGTTGCCGAAAATTAAATTCGGCCTCTACGTACAAATCGGCTTCGGGTTTATCGGAGCAGCCATCGCAGGGGTGATGCTTGGACCATGGCGTGCAGCGCTTGTGGGAATCCTAGTCGATATCCTCGGGAACTTCTTCAGCGGGAAGAGTGGCCAATTCTTCATCGGATACACACTCACAGCCCTTGTCGGAGGACTCATCTATGGATACTTCTTATATAAGAGACCACTTAGATGGGAACAAATCTTTATAGCAGTATTACTCGTCACCATCTTCTGTAACCTCGGACTGAATTCAATCTGGGTGCATATGATGACAGGGAAAGCTTTCGCCGTCATTATGCCACTGCGAATCCTGAAAAATATGATCACACTCCCATTGAATACCGCCATCCTAACCGTGCTCTTTTCAAACAAAACCATGAAAATTTTAATAGAGAAATACAGGATATGAGGGCGAACGCTCAGGACTGAACCACTGGACTGATATGCCGCAAGGGACTCGGAACGAGTCGTGCGGACATATCAGGAAGTGGACGTCAGTCCTGTGAGCCCGAGTTC
>CALHVK010000062.1 GCA_938039195.1 uncultured Carnobacteriaceae bacterium | reverse complement strand
AGCTGCTTTGACTGTAGTTGAGTTAACAGCTAATGCAGCACTTGTTCAATCACGTGTTGGCTATACAGATGCCTACAAGTATCACGATGCTGTTTTACAATTAAAGGATGCTATTAACCCTATTCGACCTGACCACAGTGATTTTTACAGAATTAATAAATCATTTAATCTAAGTAAGAATGATCCATTCATGGTGGATTATCCTGGCTTATCAATTTTTAGTTCCAACTTAGAAAATAGTACGCGAGATTTATTTGACCGTTTAGGAAATAATGGAATTAACGCAACGACCTACTATCAAGGAACTCCGCTACAAGATGCACTCTTCTCAGTGAAATACTTAGTGACTCCAAAACCAGTGCTTAAAGAGGACTATCCGGATACATCCAAGTTGTATGTATTCGGAAATATGGTAACGCGTAAAGATATTACGACAAAAGAACCTGTTTATGAAGCTGCTAGAACAAAGACTTTCGAGACAGATTTGATTTTACCAATTGCTTATGGTGTTAATGATGCAACGGTGAATGTAAAATTAGAGAACCACCAACCGATTCAAAATCAAAATAAGATAGTACAAGCAATGGGAGCGACGAGCGATTATTATTTAGCTATATTAGCAGCAAATGAATTGAAGTTAGATAATATGGAATCATCTAAACCAGAAACTTACAAACGAATTGATTCATCTAAACCAGGAACGATTACCTATCACTTATTACCTCAATCTGCTGAAGATTATTGGGTATCAATTCCGCAAAAATTATCTCATACAGATAAAAACAAAGTTCGTATCTTGTTGAATGGCAAAAATTACGAATTCCAAGATAAATTTCAACAAACACAGTTCATACAAATTGCGCATAATTCTGCTGGCCAACCTGTAGATTTAACGATTGAAATTGAAACGGATAATGAATATGACTTATCTGGATTACGATTAGCTCGTTCAAATGGTGCATTAGTAAATCGTATCATTCAAGAACGTCAGCTTCAAGGAATAAAATTGTCTCATTGGGATAATCGTAGTTTTAAAGGGACAGTGAATATTACTGATGACAGTACCTGGATGATGACAAGTATTCCATTTGAAAAAGGTTGGACTGTTAAAGTAGATGGAAAAGTAGTTGAAACTGCAAGAGTTTGGGATAGCCTGTTGGCATATAAAATTACGCCAGGTGAGCATACAGTTGAAATGAGTTACTTGCCAGATGGATTTGTTTTAGGTTTTATAATCTCAACCGTATCTATCGCTCTTTATGGATTTGCAATTTACAAAAAATGGATTTAATATAGTGGGAGTAGACTATAATGAAAATTTCAAAAATGAAATTAAAATATAGTTCGCTGTTCTTTGTTCCATTTATGGTTATGTTAGGGGTCTTCCTTTGTTTAGGGTTGACTCCCTTTTCACAAAATTCGATACATAGTGGAGACTTTCTTGCACAATATTTTCCGCTATATATCGGATTACATAAACTGTTCTGGAGTGGAGATTTTGGCGGTCTGTTTTGGTCCTTCGAGAAATCACTTGGAGGAGCAATGCCAAGTGTTTGGGGTTTTAATAGTTTAAGTCCATTCACGTTTTTATACGTAATCTCCCCGGTTTCAACATTTCAAATTTTGAGTTATGTAATCCCACTAATTCGTTCTGGGATAATGGGAGTCGTCTTTGGGTATTTCTTGGAAAAGAAATTTCAAGGAGTGTCTAAACATTACTGGTTATCGTTAGGATTATCTTCGTCGTATGCTCTTAGTGGCTTTATCGTATCGCAACAGTACAATCCTAATTTTTTAGATAATCTAATTTATGTACCGTTGATTCTTTTAGGAATTGAAGAAATTGCGGGTGGAAAGCGATCGTTTAAATTACCGATTTTTCTTTCCATTAGTTTGATTACGAATTTCTATACAGGCTATATGATGTGCCTTTTTGTAGCACTGTATACGTTTTATATTATCTTCTCAACGGATGACCCTCTGATTGAGGCGCTACTAAAAATGGGGAGAGTTGCTTTATTTTCACTAATTGGTGTAGGAATTGCAGCGTTTTGGTTATTGCCGGTCTTTAGTGCCTTGTTAGAGAGTAAAGCGAGCGCTGGGAGTACCTTCGCATGGTCATGGGACTTCGTCAATGATGTAGTAGCAATGCCTCAAAAATTTATTTTAGGATCCTTCGGAGAAAAAGAATGGGGTGATCCTAAGGCTCTACCACAGCTATATATTGGTGGCTTGGCTCTCTTCGGGTTGTTTACATTCTTTGCTAAGAAAGAGATTACTCTCCTTAAGAAGTTGTCAGCGATAGTCGTCCTTCTTGTGTTGTTTCTCTCATTCTCTATTCAAGGCTTCGATCAAATTTGGCATATGGGACAACGTCCCGTTGGTTTCTTCTTTAGAAATTCATGGGTAGCCAACAGCTTTATGCTGGTATTGGCGTCAGAAAGCTTACTACAATGGAAAGATAAGCTTCGATTAAGCGAGTTTCTAGTGGCTATTTTTGGGTTTGGTTCAATACTTGTATTATCGACTCAAAGAAGTCTTCAATTTGTTGAAACGCCACAGAAAATACTCGCATTTTGCTTTTGGACAACCATCTTATTAGCGTTTTTCTTTAGAAAAGTAGATAAAGTTCGTAGGTTACAATTAGTAGCCGGAGTGGTGATTATCGAACTAATGATCAGTTCTTTTGTTGGATTAAAAAGGGTACCTTTTTTCATTGGTAATGAAGGATTAAAGAATCAAATGGAATACGCCACTGCTTTTGACCAAGGAGGTTACGGCGGTTCAAAGGCATTTACACGGATGGAAATGCATAAGGGCTTGTCTCATGCCAACTTCCCTATTGCTTATAATTATAATGGGGTATCACATTTCACTTCGAGTCTCGAGTATTCATTGATTGAGGAATTGAGCCATCTAGGATTGCCGTCATCGCAATCAGTTGTTAACTATACAAGTCGTAATGTCATTCTGGATTCATTCTTTGGAATCTCAAACTTTATGATGGATGGGGATGAAAAACGTATTTTTTCAGACGTTCGTGGATTGTATGAGAGAGTAGGTACGTTAAAGAACTTTGCTGTTTATCGTAATCCATATGCCTTTTCTCTTGGATATTTAACTAATGAAAGTTCAGCGACGAATATCTCATTTGAAGCACATCAACCCGCTGCTAATTTGAATCAGCTATTACAAGTGATTGGATTATCTGGAGCAAATGCACTAAGCGAAGTGAGTGTTGGGGAACCAGTTACCTCGAATTTAACAAAGTCGGGAGACAAATACACTCTATCAAATGAAGGAGAATCTTCTAACATTGAATGGAAGTTGACTCTTGAACCAAATAAGTTGTACTTTGTTGAAATTCCAGAAAGACAAGCTGGTTCGGTAAATAAGTCGAAGGTGAAGCTCAACGGATTAAGTTATCCCTATGAAAATCGATTCCGAGATAATCAATTTTGGATGCTTGGTAATGGAAACTTAGATCAAACGATTACTCTCACTTTTGAAGAAGGAAAAGCCAAAGAATGGGATTTTCGAGGTTTTA
>CALHVK010000061.1 GCA_938039195.1 uncultured Carnobacteriaceae bacterium | reverse complement strand
CTGTTGTAGTAGGTGCTTCCGTTGTCGTAGTAGCTTCTGTCGTAGTCGGCGCTACCGTAGTTGTTGGTGCCTCCGTTGTTGTAGGAGCTTCTGTCGTAGTCGGCGCTACTGTAGTTGTTGGCGCCTCCGTTGTTGTAGGAGCTTCTGTCGTAGTCGGCGCTACTGTAGTTGTTGACGCCTCTGTCGTTGTTGTAGTCGTAGTCGGAGCGACCGTTGTTGTTGGAGCGACCGTTGTCGTTGTTGGCGCTTCTGTTGTCACAGGTTTAGCATTTGGTTGCCATACGCGAACATAGTCGATTTGCATATCTGAACGATTTCCATCCTTATAACTATCTTTGTAAGGAATCGCATCCGTATAGTTACGAGTACCGCCATCAAAGTCCTTCACAAATGAACCACCTACGATATGTGTTAATCGTAAAATAAATCCATTTTCTGGGTTGACAAATGCTTCCTTATTTTTTATCTCGCTATATTTTTTTGTATAAAGTGCTTTTCCATCATAGAAGAAAGTAATTTTATCGCCTTCTTTTAGGACACCGTATGTGTGGAAATCTGTTTGCGTATCTCCATTATTAGGAAGTTTCTTTTGATATTGATCACTATACTTTTCCTTGCCCGGCTCAGGTGTCGGTGCTGTATGGATATTTGCTTGAATGAATGTTGGATCATAGCCTTTAGACTCGAAGACGTCAATTTCTCCACTCTTAGGAGAGCCCCCGCCTTTTGTTCCAGTCATCCAGAAGGAAGCCCATGAAGATTCACTAAATGGTAACTTGATACGTGATTCGGCATAAAAATCACCTTTGAATTCAGTAAGGACTTTTCCATGACGGTCACGTGTTTGAATCGCACCAGAAGTAAATGGCGCTTTATAAGTAATCGTTTGTTTTGTCTTTGAATCTACATAAGTATTCTCACGGTCTACCCATTCATGTTTTTTTGTTTGGTCATTCCACTTCCATTGCTTCGGCGTATAGAGTGCCGTTAAATGAAGAATTCCATCTTTTAAAGAAACGTTCGCTGGGTCATCTGTGAAATGCATCTGTGTTCTTGCTTTAGGGTCGAAACTTGAAAGAGAATAATCCCATTTTGTTCTATCAAGTTTGTCCCCATCAAACTCATCAAACCATGTTAAATCATAGTTTTTTGGAACTCCATTTGGCAGTACTACATTAGGAACTCTTCCTTCACCTGTTTCTGCATAAACTGTTGCGAATGGCGCTAACAGACTTGTGCTCAAGATTAGGCTTGCTCCTAATACTCTTGCTCCTGCAATCATACCTTTTTGTTTATTACGTACTTTTTGCATACTTGTTCTCCTATTGATTGTTCTATTAATTATAAGAAAGGAAAATTTAAACCCCTTTTCTCACATTAGACATTATCTAAACTGGGTAAGAACATTTCCTGACAGGCTTATGAAATTAATTTTTTAAAACTATAGTAAAATTGCTAAATAAGTATGATTTTGATTGAAATTTAAAGAAAGTATGGAGGTGAAAGTTTCCTTTTGTTTATAAATTCGCTCTCTTTTTCGCATCAAAACATTGATAGAACGGTAAAAAAAGGAGTGAACTAGAATTATTCTAATTCACCCCTTCAACATGGTTATTTTGAACACAATTTGAAAAAAACTGAGCCGAATTGCTTCGACTCAGTTAAATTTTTATTATTCTTCTTCAGGAACAAGCGCTTCTGGGAAGTATTCACGCACAATTGCTGCACAACGATTACATAAAGTTGGAGCATCTTCTAATGTTCCTACTTCAATCTTCACAGCACGGCAACGTTCGCAAGTTTCACCTTTAGCATGTTCAACAACGACTTTCACGCCTTCACCTTCAACTGCATTTGCAGGAGCTTCAACGCCTTCTGCAGCCACTTCTAATTCACTAACGATGAATAATTGAGCTACATTTGTGTTTAAGCTTTCTAATAAAGTACGAACTTCATTAGATGGATATAGCGTTACTTTTGCTTCGAAGTTCTTACCGATTAATTTCTCGTTACGAGCTTCTTCTAAAGCTTTCAAAGCAGTGTTACGAACTTTGAAGAATTCAGCCCATTGTGCTACTACTTCTTCTGCATTTTCGTAGCTTTCTACTGTTGGGAATTCAGCTAATTGAACATAAGCTTCTTCTTCCTTCAAGTATTTCCAAACTTCTTCACTCGTGTGAACTAAGATTGGGCTTAGTAATTTCGTTAATTTCACTAAGATATCGTAAATTACTGTTTGCATTGCACGACGTTCGTAGTTATCTTCGTGTTCGATATACACAACGTCTTTAGCAAAGTCTAAGTAGAATTGTGATAAATCAACGGTACAGAAGTTCATCACTGTTTGATAGATTGTTGAGAATTCATATTTTTCATAGGCTTCTTCAATTGTCTTCACAACATCATTGAAACGAATCATCATGTATTGGTCAACAGTACGTAGGTCTTTAAACGCTACGGCATGTTTAGATGGTTCGAAGTCTGTAGTGTTCGCTAACATAAAGCGCATTGTATTACGGATCTTACGGTATGCTTCAGATACTTGGTTTAAGATTTCAGTACTGATACGTACGTCTGATTCGTAGTCCACAGAAGATACCCATAGACGGATAATGTCTGCCCCTTTTGTTTGCATTTCTTTTGCAGGTGAGATGACGTTTCCTAGAGATTTACTCATCTTCTTGCCTTCTCCGTCCATTACGAACCCTTGAGAAAGAACGGCTTTATATGGAGCTTTCTTATGAACTGCTACACTTGTTGTTAAACTTGAGTTGAACCATCCACGATATTGGTCTGATCCTTCTAAGTATAAATCAGCTGGGAATTCTAACTCTGGACGAATACATAATACACCAGCATGTGAGCTACCTGAGTCGAACCATACGTCCATGATATCCATTTCTTTTGTAAATGTGCCGTTTGGACTGCTTGGATGTGTGAATCCTTCTGGCAATAGGTCTTTTGCTTCACGCTCGAACCATACGTCAGAACCGAATTCTTCCACTAATTTTGCAACATGTTCGATTGTTTCTGGAGTGATAATTGGTTCTCCGTTTTCACCATAGAATACAGGAAGTGGAACCCCCCATACACGTTGACGAGAGATTACCCAGTCGCCACGGTCACGAACCATATTGTAAATACGTACTTGCCCTGATGGGTGGTACCATTTCACATCATTTTCAATCACATCTAAGATATCTTGACGGAAAGCATCAATTGACGCAAACCATTGTGGAGTTGCACGGAAGATTACTGGTTTCTTCGTTCTCCAGTCATGTGGATAGCTATGAACGAAATAGCTTAGGTTTAATAATGAACCATTTTCAGCTAATAGGTCTGTGATGACTTTGTTTGCTTTTGCATAGAACATTCCTTCAAAACCAGGAGCTTCTGCCGTATAGTGCCCTTGATTGTCTACTGGTGACAATACATCTAAGTTATATTTACGTGAGTAGTAATAGTCGTCTTCCCCGTGTCCAGGTGCTGAGTGAACTAAACCAGTCCCTGCATCAAGAGTTACATAGTCTCCAACCATTACAAGAGATTCACGTTCGTAGAATGGATGCCATGCTGTCGCATATTCCAATTCAGTTCCACGGAATTCTTTTAGCACTTCTACAGATTCCCAGCCTAATGTTTCTGCAAGAGAGTTTACAAGCTCTTTTGCTACTACAAAAGTCCCTTTGTCTGTTTTCACTTCTGCATATTCATAGTCAGGATGCACGAAGATCCCTAAGTTTGCAGGAAGTGTCCAAGGAGTTGTTGTCCAAATCACGAATGACGCATCTTCTGATACAATACCTTTTCCGTCTTTCACTTTGAACGCCACATAAATTGATGGGCTTTCTACGTCTTTATATTCAATTTCTGCTTCGGCAAGTGAAGATTCACTTGATGGAGACCAGTAAATTGGTTTTAATCCTTTGTAAATATAGCCATTTTCAGCCATTTTACCAAATACACGAATTTGTTCTGCTTCGAATTCTGGTTGAAGTGTTAAGTATGGATTATCCCATGTACCTGTAACCCCTAAACGTTTGAATTCAGCACGTTGGTTGTCCACTTGGCGTAATGCGTACTCCGCACATAATTTACGGAATTCAGCCACTGATAATTTTTTACGATCAACCCCTTCAGCGTTTGCTAACGCTTGTTCGATTGGAAGTCCGTGTGTATCCCATCCTGGTACATACGGTGCACGGAATCCGCTCATTGATTTACTACGAACGATAAAGTCCTTCGAAATTTTATTTAAGGCATGTCCCATATGAACTGCACCATTGGCATATGGTGGTCCATCATGAAGCACGAATGATGGTTTCCCTTCATTCTTTGCCTGACGTTGTCCGTAAACGTCTGCTTCTTCCCATTCTTTTTGATAATCCACTTCTTTTGTTGGCAAGTTCCCACGCATTGGGAATTCTGTTTTCCCAATTTGCAATGTTTCCTTCATCTTCATTGAATTTCCTCCTTTGTTTGACTGCTTTTTTCATCTTTTTTACTCGAAAGCATAAAAAAAGCCCCTGCCAGTTGCAGGGGCGAAATAACTTCCGCGGTACCACCCAAATTTACAAACGAATTTCGTTTGCCTAGGTAAATTGTTAACGCCATTTAAGCGACCTTTCTTACTCTAACGTGTATTTCAGAAAAGTTTCTAAGAGATGATTCTTGCTATAAACAGGGACTGCCAATCTTCCACCCATAATCGGCTCTCTACAAAGTATATTTATACAATTTGTTCTCTTCATCGAATAGATAAATTTTACGCTATTTGAAACGATTTTGCAAGATTTTCCATCTACAAAAAGAGAAAACCGGCTCACATTGTGAACCGGTTTAAGGGCAGACTACTTTTACAAATGGTTTGGACCGGTTAGGAGTGTCCAATGCATTCGATGTTTTCGTTTGTTCCTAGTCTCTTTTACCTTTTTTAGGAACGGCTAGGCCTAATCCACCAAGAGCTGCAAGAATTCCTCCAAGGATTCCTGGAGTTGCATCTGCTACCCCTGTATTTGGTAATGTTTCTTTTGCTTCTCCTGCTGCTTGTGAAACTGGAGCTGGTTTATTTTCTCCTGGTTTTTCACTTGATGCAGCTGGTGTTGCTTGTGAAACTTGTGTAGTAGGTGTTTCTGGTGTTGCTGGAGTAGTTGGAGTTGCTGGTGTTTCACTAGCGGCAACTTTAAATGTAACTGCGTATAAACTGAAGTGTTTAACGTTAAGTGTAACGACTTTGTTTTCTCCATTAGAGAATTCAACTGTTTCTTTCACTTCTTTTGTATCACTTGTTACGAAGTAAGCTCCATCTACTTCTTTATCAACAGGGAATGTTACTTTCGCTTCCCCTTCAACACGAACTGGTTTATCATCTTTGTCAACGAAAGTAATTTCATAACCTTGATATTCTTTTCCTTCAAGACCTTTAATTGTTTCGTCCACTTTTTCAACTTTAAGCTTCTTAATGTTCTTATCAAGAAGTTTAGTTGGTACTTCAACGACTACTGGAGTATCTCCGTTTTCGTCTTCGAATCTCGCAATACCTTTTTCCTTATCAACCGTTACCTTCACACCATCTGTTTCGTATAGAGGCAATTCTACAGCTGGTTGGTCTGGTGTTGGTTTTTCTGGATTTGGAGTTGGTTTCTCTGGATCTGGAGTTGGCTTCTCTGGATCTGGAGTTGGTTTCTCTGGATCTGGAGTTGGTTTCTCTGGATCTGGAGTTGGCTTCTCTGGATCTGGAGTTGGTTTCTCTGGATCTGGAGTTGGTTTCTCTGGATCTGGAGTTGGCTTCTCTGGATCTGGAGTTGGTTTC
>CALHVK010000060.1 GCA_938039195.1 uncultured Carnobacteriaceae bacterium | reverse complement strand
AATATTTCCACTCCACCATCAAGACAATCGGTTGTTTTTGAAAATCTCGTGTTTTTTCAGAAATCCAATTAAGTTTTTCCACAGCTAACTTAAATAACTCTAAGTCATTCAATAATTCACAACTTCCCAGCCCTGCAAATAACACATCACGAACAAGAAATAAATCGTCCGTACCGCTATTTTCTACGTTATTACACACTTTTTGAAACATTAATTGAAGTTTCTGCTGTTCGCTAATAGATAACTGTCTTTTTTTATATTTTCTAAATAACTACACAAAAAATACAATCTAATTTTTAAAAGATCTGAAAAGGAAAACTCTCTTTGATTCCATAGTTCCTCAAAAGATTCATCTAAAAGCGCTATTCCATACTGTTCATTATCCGTCGCTCTCACTGCATCTATAGCTTGAAGACAATCCACTAGCACTTTCTCATCACGTGGCAAATCATCATAAAAATTCTCAAAAATCTCATCGAAATATTCTTCCTTTTGCTCCTGCAACTCCTTGTCTCCATAGTCAGGATGATGTAAAAGAAAGTACTTTAATTCTTGGTAACGCTTGGGTAATTCCTTATAATCTGGCATCAAGACGTAGGACGGAATTTCTAATCGATCTGCAATATATTCTAGTGTTTTTATCGTCGGGCGAAACTCTCCTTTTTCTATCCGCACCAGCTGACGCACTGATAATTCAGACTCATCCCCGCAAAAAACTGGACGACTAAGTCCTCTCTCCTCTCTTAAAAGTCGCACTTTATCCCCTAACTCATTTATCTTGTTCATTTGCCCCTCGCATGATTATTAAAGATTTGATTTTCAAATAAATATATGCGATGATTATACCATTTTTCAAATAGAATTACAAAAAAAGAGACAGGATTTCTCCTGCCTCTAGGCTGATAACAATTATTTACGGCGTCCTGGTCTTTCTTTGTAGCCATAGTAAGAATCTTCGATGATTTCTTGCATATGGTCAACCATTGGAAGACGTGGGTTAGCTGGTGAACATTGGTCTTCATAAGCAAGGAAGGCCAATTCACGAGAATGTTCTTTCCATTCTTTTTCATCGATTCCTTGTGCTTTGAAGTTCATTTGGATACCTACGC
>CALHVK010000059.1 GCA_938039195.1 uncultured Carnobacteriaceae bacterium | reverse complement strand
CCTTGCGGCTAACCTGCGAACCGTCATCGCCTATGAACGCCTTTTCTCACATCCTGGTTTTTAGTGCGCTACCATTTCCTGTGCAATTTCTAATCCGCTTAGTTTGGTTGGGTAGTATGTTGGCCAGTTATCCATTTCTTCGAATAGTTTTTCTTGGCTTTCATTCCCCATAAAGATGTGGAAGTGCTCTGCTTTTACTGGAGCGATGTTGTGGTCGCTGAATTGAACGTATTTAGGAGCGCCTTCTACTGGGTTTACGGCTTCAAACAAGAAGCGCACGCCGCGGTTTCCTTTTTTGTAGGTTAGAATTTTGTATCCTACATATTTGTATTCCGCTTTAGCCGTTGTTCCATCTTCTTTTTGGAATTCCATTGTAGTATCCGTGATGTTGATATTTTTAATATCTGTTTTATATCCTGTTGTGTAGTATGCTTTGTACTCGTCTTTTGTCATTTTTTTGCCGATTTTAGCTTTGTAATCGAAGACTGGATCAAGCGTTCCATCCACTAAGTAAGGATATACAGATTGCCATTCGCCAGCGTAATCAGAAAGTGTTCTGTCTTTTACAGCACTGTCTTCGAAGTATCCTTTTGAGACTGTCTTCTCATTTTCAGCGTGTTCTGGTTGAATGTCTTTTCCTGGTTGGTCTGTTGTTTTCTTCAACGCTTCAAGGTTTTCGCGCATTACAGAGATATAGTCTTCGCCTTTATCCATTTCCTCTTTTGTTAAAGATTCGATTGGATTTAATACGGCTAACTCCACTCCTGCTTCTTGTGCTAATGTTTTTGCGATTTTCTCAGAAGCATTTTCTTCGAAGTAAATAATCTTAATGTCGTTTTCTTTCACGTATTTTGTTAATTCTGCTAAACGTGCAGCACTTGGCTCAGCTTCTGGTGAAATTCCAGTAATTCCGACTTGGTTTAAGCCGTAATCTAATGCTAAATAACGGAATGCCGTATGTTGTGTGACAAAGTTCTTTTGTTTAGCATCTTTAAATGCATTTTTGTAGTCATTATGCAACGCTGTTAATTTTTCGATATAGGCTTTTGCATTTTTCTCGAAAGCTTCTTTACGCTCAGGGAAAGCTTCCCCTAACTGTTTTGTAATGTTTTGAACCATTTGAATCGCGCGTTCTGGTGATAACCATAAATGCGGATCGTATTCATGACTGTGACCTTCGCCAGCGTGGTCATGGTCGTGTTCTTCCTCTTCCCCACCAGGAAGAAGGACCATATCTTTTGTTGCGCTGATTGCTTTGACTTTGCTATCTGATTCGATGGTCTTGAGGACTGCAGGAATCCATGTTTCCATATACTCGCTATCATAAACAAGTGCATCTGCTTCGCTCATTTTTGCGATTTCTTTTGCAGAAGGCTCGTAGTCGTGCGGCTCTGTTCCAGCACCGATGACAAGCGTTACGTCCCCTTCATCCCCTACAATATTTCTTGTGAAATCATAAATCGGATAGAAGGTTGTTGAAATTTTTAGCTTTCCTGATTGTGTTTTGCTGTTTGAATTACTTGGCGCACATCCAACGGCAACCAGTACAAACATCAATAATAATCCAATAAAGGTTGTTTTTTTCATGATATATTCTGTCTCCATTTCTCAAATCGTAATTCTTACGTTTTACATTGTAGCACCTCACCAGATTCATTGCAAGACTTTTCAGAACAAAAAAGCCTCTAAAAAATCTTTAGAGGCACAGGTATCTAAACTCGCTTGTTTTTGTATCACTGGTTCCATAGTTCTTTTCTAAGGTGAAATGGAACATAAAATTGAACAAAATCCAATCAAAAAATTTAAACTATTTTTCCGCTTGTATACGGAATCTTAACTCCTACTCCAACACGACATTCTAAATCAATGGATCATTCGTTTTTTTAGTACCTAAAAAACGATGGACTAAGAAATAAATTAGCAAGCAAACTGATTGAATCAAACTCCAAGCCATCATCATCAATACTAGATGTGAACTCCAAACAAAACTTTCTTTCCAGAAAACTGAATCCTGAATACTCGATAGCGAATCCGCCATCATAATATGACTGGCATTCATTTGATAGAAAACCACTAGAAGCACTAAAGAAGCGACAACAAGTGTGAATAGAGAATGCTTGCTGTTCACATTCAATAAGCCCATCAATGTCACACCA
>CALHVK010000058.1 GCA_938039195.1 uncultured Carnobacteriaceae bacterium | reverse complement strand
AGCCACATCAGATCTATCAGCTGCCAATGAAGAATTTACTACAACCGTTCAAAACTTATTTAAAGGATTCGAAGTGTTTTATACCTCGAATGCAGTGGGGCAATTTGTGAAACGAATTAAAGTCGCTTCAGATGCATTATCAGAAGTTAAAGTCAGTTATCGAAAGAAATTTTCTTTTGTACAATTATGCATTTCATTACTGAATTTCGTTGGAAAAATCTCAGTAGATGTCGTAGCCGGAATCATGGTGTTTGCTGGGATGATTTCAGTGGGGGCATTTACTGCAGCAGGTTCTCTTACATTTAATTGCTTTGCATCGTTAGAACAAGTCGTTCAACAATTAGTTCAATTAAAATCGATACATGTTTATTTTGATAAATTTAATAGCTTAGAAGAAGATTCAAATTTACAACAAGACAACAGCTCTCTGCAACAGTCTTTATCATTACGAGATGTAACGGTCAGCGTAAATGGGCATGTCATTGTACATCCTGTGACGTTCACTATCGAAAAAGGGAAGAAATATGCGTTGTTAGGAGATAGTGGTACTGGGAAATCAACGTTATTGAATTTCTTAGCCGGTCGAAATCACGAATTTACGGGTGAAGTGATACTCGATGGGAAGCCTCTTTCTAAGGAACAAATTGTACAGTTACGCAATATTACGGCATACAATCCTCAGAAAAACCATATTTTTAATGCCACAGTCAAAGATAATATTACGTTATGGGAAGACCGTCCATTTGCGGAAGAATCTAGTCAAATGGGGTTGGATCAATTTACAAATGCTCAGGAAGTTGTTAGTGAACATGGGACTAAGTTATCAGGAGGGCAACGACAACGATTAGCGCTTGCTAGAACGTTACTTGAATCAGATAAGGTATTATTACTCGATGAAAGTACCGCGAATTTAGATTTGGAAAGTGCTCGGAATATAGAGGCTCAACTCCTTCAAAATCCTAACCTAACTCTTGTGATTGTGACACATCATTTTTTTGAAGAACATCGCGATTTATTTGATGAAGTGATTTACTTAGGGAAGGGGAAATCATTATGAAGCAGAAGTTACTACAACATCCATCCAAAGTAATGATTCTTCTCGTATTAGTAATCATCAAGAGTCTTTTAACCGTAGCGAATATTGCGATTATTGCATATGCCATTGACGGGTTAGTTGCTTTAAATGCTTGGCAATTTGTAGGAGCGTTGGCAATCCGGTTTGCTATGAATGGAATATTATCGTATTCAAATTTCTTATTTTCTGTTCAACAAGAAAAGTTCATTCAATTAGTCAATACGGAATTAAGGGAAGAAATTGCAGAAAAACTTCGTAAGGCGAATTATATGGAAATCACCAAACGTGAATTTCCGGAGTATGTATCTTGGATGACAAATGATATGGAGAGAATCTCGTCATTGGGACTTCCAATGTTCTTCACGATAACAGAAAGTGTGCTAACGGTGCTGTTATCAATAGGGGTTATCCTTACTTATCACTGGTCTATTCTATTGTTCTTAGTGGTATTAATTAGCGGACTTCTTGTGATTCCAAAATTATTCGAACCACATACGAAGAAAGTGCTGGAAAGTTATTCTGCAACGCAAGAAAAATTTTCTTCAAATGTACAGAATTTACTAGAGGGATATTCCGTATTCTATGCATTAAATAAAATGGATACCTTTAAAAATCGCGTCCAATTTGAATCGGGTGCCGTTAAAGATTCGGTAGTCCGTTTAATTCGCGCATTCATGCTATCTGGAATTGCTTCAGGAGCAGTGAATAGTTTAGGTCAATCATTGAGTGCCATTTTAGTCGGATATCTTGTGGTTAATGGAATTGTATCGATTGGGGTTATGGGAAGTATTGGTTCATTTACAGGAATGCTTTTTGGTAAAGTCAGCCTAATCGCACAAAATTTAGTACAGTATAAGTCTGTTCAAGTATATTTTGAGAAATATGAATCCATCCTTCCTGATGAATTGCTACAAGAAGAACTGGAACTGAAGAACTCTTTAGAATTGAGGTCTGTAGAAGTAGCGGTCAACGGAAAGAAAATTGTTAAACCTACCTCCTTTACGATTGAGAAAGGAAAGAAATATGCTCTAGTAGGGGATAGTGGAAGTGGGAAATCGACATTATTACATTTTCTAGCAGGAGAAAACAATGACTATTCTGGGGAAGTATTATTAGATGGGAAAGAACTAGCGCAGGAACAAGTGGTTCAATTGCGTAGTATGGTTCACTACAATCCGCAAAAGAATCATTTGTTTAACGCAACCGTTAGAGAGAATATTACTTTGTGGGATAACGCCAAAAAAATCTCACTGCCAGAAGAGCTAGGCATTCAGCAATTTTGTCAATTAGATGATGCAGTTTCCGAGCATAGTAGTCAATTATCTGGTGGCCAAAGACAGAGAATTTCTATAGCGCGAGCATTAACGCAATCAGATAAAATCCTTCTTTTTGATGAAAGTACGGCGAGCTTAGATATGGAGAGTGCTGCTCGTATTGAGAAAATGATTTTGTCAAATCCAGAATTAACCGTTATAATGGTGACACATCATTTTATCGAAGAGAATAGAAATCTTTTTGATCATGTGATTCAATTGGAGAACTAGCTGTAAAGGAGTATCTAAATGAAAACCATGAAAGAACGTATGCTCACAGGAGACTTATATATTCCGTCTCACACAGAAGGGCTAAGAGACTTATCGATTAAAGGGAAAAAACTAGCGCAACAATATAATCGTTTAGACTTCGATGATTTCGAAGGAAGACGCGCGTTATTAAAACAGTTATTTGGAAAAACAGGCGAGAAGATTTACATGGAACAACCTGTCTATGTGGACTACGGAGTTCATACAACGATTGGTGAAAACTTCTATGCGAATTTTGACTGCACATTACTAGACGTAGCGCTGATTACGATTGGGGACAACTGCATGTTCGGTCCGCACGTGTCGCTTGTGACGCCAGGACATCCAACCGATGCCGAAACGCGTAATGCGGGTCCAGAATTTGGAATGCCGATTACGATTGGCAATAGCGTATGGCTTGGGGCCAACGTGACGGTGAATCCGGGAGTGACGATTGGCGATAATACGGTAATCGGGTCTGGCTCTGTGGTGACAAAAGACATTCCAAGTAATGTGATTGCGGTCGGAAATCCATGCCGCGTCCTTCGTGAAATTACCGAAGAAGAGAAGGCAGATTGGCGCCGAAAACACCAAGAACTATTGGATGAACTTGGAAAATAAAATAGAAAATGAAGAAGGTCAAGAGGAGTCTTGGCCTTCTTTTGTGTAAATGATACAATGTGGATAGAGAATCAAGGGAGGGTTAGGTTTGAGGAAAAAAATATTTTTGGGAAGCATACTCTTTCTAGGAGTTGTAATATTCTTTTTCACATGGAGTCCACGGAACAGTCGTGCATATTTAGAAAACAGAATTGGAACGGAAGTTAGTCGTGTTTATCCAACCCAGAATTTGGAGGATCTATTTGAACAGTTTCCGAATGGGTTTAAACTATATCAAGTTTATGACTATAAAGAAAATGAACATAAGTATTTAGTGACCATTGAGATGGATGGAGTAAAAAAGGGAGACCCGATTCGAGGAACTCTTATTCTGCAAGATAGTAATAGCGGGGAAAAATATAAAACCATTAATGTGGAATACCGCAACAACAAATTTGTTTTTGATGATGAGAAAGAAGCTCTTAAACTTTGGCCACAACAAGCCTTCTTGTTCCAGAAAATTACGTTAAATAAAGATTTTCTATCAACACTGAAACTGAAAGAGAAACACTATAATTCGATGAATGGTTCTTTTGGTATAAATTATGATGTGAATCTACCAGAAATTAACGAGTATTTATCTTTCCCTACATCAAAGACTATTGAATTGTCTTTTGGAGGTAGTAATTCCAACAAAAATTATTACTACTCAGTTGTTGTAGAGGATAAAGATGGTTATTACTTCAGAGAAACGGTATCTGATTAAGCAATAGAGTTGAAAAAGAGTGAAAAGTAAAAGGTCGCCTAACTTAGGCGACCTTCTTCGTTATATTTATTTTTCAGTACAAGCAATAAAGCTTTCGCGTAATTGGTTTTCTGGAAGATTCTTTCCGATGAAGACCAATGTTGAGCTGCGTTTTGTATCTTTCCAATCGCGACCTCTTGAGATGTCAAAGCTCATTTGAACACCTTGGAAGATGATTTGGTAATCTAATCCTTCCACGTTCAAGATTCCTTTGTAACGGTATAATTCTGGCCCGTAAATATACACAAGCTCGTTCAACCATTCGTTAATGTTTGCGAGAACTAATGGTTTTTCAGTCTCGATAACGAATGAGTTAATACCGCTATGGTGGCTATGACTATGGTGATGATGATGTTCGTGATTATGATCGTGGTGGTCATGGTCATGATCGTGTTCATGCTCATGGTCGTGATGATGATGCTCGTGGTCGTGGTCACCATGCGCATGTGTATGGCCACATTCTTCGCAATATTCTTCTTCGGCGTGTTCTTGCATTTCTAAGATTTTCTTCTCAGATGCGTAGAACAATTCAAGTCCGAACATGTCGCTCATTTGAACAGGACGTGCGTCAAGATCTTGGATTTCCGCGAAGGCATTGATGCTACGAACTTCATTTACAACTTTTGCGTAAATCGTTTCGTCTACTAAGCTATGTTTTGACATGAAAATTTTATCCGCGAACCCAACTTGTTTTGCTGGTTCAGGTTGATGCGCTGTTTGGTAGAGGAAGTTTTTAGCATCCACAACGGTTAATACCGCATCTAAGATAAAGTGCTCGTTTAAGAATGGCACATTAATAAATGTTTGTGCGATTGGAGCTGGGTCAGCAAGACCTGTTGTCTCGAATAACACACGGTCCACGCGGATGCCGTTTTGTTCTTTCACCATTAGAATAGATTTCAACATATCGGCAATGTCTGTACGAAGGGTACAGCAGAGGCAGCCGTTATCCATTTGATAGATTTCTTCTTCAACGTCAAGCACGAATTGATGGTCTACACCGATTTCGCCGAATTCGTTAATGACAACAGCGATATGTTCGCCGTGTTTTTCTTTTAAAACTTTGTTGATTAAAGTCGTTTTCCCAGCGCCAAGGAAGCCGCTGACGATTGTAACTGGAATTTTTTGTGTCATAATTCTTCTCCTTCACCTTTTCCATTTTCTTCAAGTAAATTCATTGTAGCACTCTCTTAAAAATTCTCAAAATAGACTGTTCCAGCATTTGGTTATGAATGTGCTATACTGAAACAGAGAAAACGAGAAAGAGTGTATCGAATGACAAAACAGGAAGTACCAAATGCGGCCATTAAGAAAATCGATTGGGCCGAGCAATTCATCAACCAACACTTACATGCCTTTCGTTGCCCGTATTGCCATGATGCGATGGTTTCTGCCGAACATCATAGTGTCGTCTGCGGGAAGGGGCACCGATTTAATATTTCGAAAAAAGGCACTTTGCATCTGATGAAGCAAAATGCGAATACGGATTATGACGCGCCTCTTTTCCATCATCGCTATGAACTTGCGCAGAGTGGGTTCTTTGAGCCTTTATTAGAGGCCATCTTACCGCATCTTTCGGGAGAGAAAGAGAAGTTTATTGTCGATATCGGATGTGGGGAAGGCAGTCATTTAGCGTGGTTCTCTAAGCGCGTGAAGGCCCCTTTATGCGGAATGGATATCGCCAAAGAAGGCATTCATCAAGCGTCGATTCATTTTGGAAACCAAGCGCTATTCTTCTTAGGAGACTTGGCGAACTTGCCATTTGCGGATGAATCTTGTGGGACGCTTTTAAATATTTTAACGCCGTCGAACTACCAAGAATTTATGCGCGTATTGGCTCCAGGAGGGACGCTTATTAAAGTCATTCCTGGCAACGATTATTTAGCGGAGTTACGCCAGCAGCTCTACCGTTCGAATCCAGAAAAACAAACGTATTCGAATGCGGACATTTTAGAACGCGTGCAGTCTGAATGCCCGCAAGTCATGTTTGAAGAGGTACGCTACACGGTGGATTTAACCGAAGAAACCTATCGCCATTTACTCGAAATGACGCCTTTATATTGGGGAGCCAGTGCCGAAGATAAGGCCTATAGCATCTCGCATCCTCTCTCCAAAGTAACGGTGCACTATATAGTAGCCATCGTGAAAAAAGGGTGAAAACAAACAGTAAAAGTATGCTATAATAGAACTACTAACCGCCAGGAGGATTTACCATGGGATTTAAAGATTTATTTTCTCGTAAAAAAGAAGAACCGAAAGTAGAAGAAAAACCGGTTCAACCAGAAGAAAAAAAGGAAGAGCAAGTAACAGTTGAGCCTGCTCCAAAAAAAGTAGAAGAACAAAAAGAAACTGAAGAACCACGTGTATTCACTGTGGGGATTGAATATGTATACTCTGTTTCAAAAGACTCACCAGATATGGTCGTTGCCGGACAAGTCAACGGAACGGTCAAAGTCGGGGATGAAGTCATCCTTACAAAACTAGGGAGCGACGACGATGAACCGTTTCGAACAGCGGTTTACGGAATTCAAGTCGGTGAAGATCGTGTGATGGAAGCGTCGAATAGAAAAGCCGTTTTATGGGTAGAGAATGCGACAAAATTCTTCCCATATGTCGGAACAGTGCTTCACTCTGAAGGTGTTACAGAAAAACAACTTTATTCTGCATACATCAACGCGTTAGGCGAACGCTTTATCGGCGTTGAAGGTGGCGTATTGACGGATATGGACCGCGCGCATTTAACAGTATCTGACGTAGCCGAAATCTGGCGACTTCTTTTGTGGTATTGCAACGCGAATGCGGAAAAAGATACAGATGAAACACGTGAAGAAAACTTCAACAAGATTCGCACTCTTGTCATGATGGTTCGCGACAAATTATTCCTTTTAGATGGCATTTACGCAGTTTACTCTAAGAAAACGGGCGAGCCATACTTATTTGCGAACACAACGAAAACCGATGACGATAACTATGTCACTTCACCGCCAATGGTTCATTTGGTAACGAAGGCGTTTAAAGAAAACTTGAAAGAACAAAATGAAGATACGGAAGACTTAGAACTTCGCTATATCGACAATGGGGAAGATAAAGAAGGCATTCGAAACTTCATTCGAGAAGTTGTATTACTAGATGGCGCGCAAGGGGTTCGCATCCTTTCTGAATATACTGCGATTGCAGCAGAAGGTCTGATTGAGTTTCCAAACTACGAAGGCATGCGTGATGTAGACATTCCTGTAGAAAACCCAGGATTAGTTCGCTGGATGCTGCTTCTAGGACAATTAGGAAAACCAGATACTCCTGAAAAAGAATTCCTTCATGAAATGTACTTCCATTTCTTTGGACAAGAATTAGTGAAAGCTACTTTCATCGTGCCAATGCGCACTCATGGTGAAATTCCACAAGCTAACGAAAACGGAGTGACAAGTTTCAAAGAAGGTATGACATTTGATTTAGCGATGGTCGAAGGAAGAGATAAGGAACAAGCCTTGATGTTCTTCACAGACTGGCTACGATTCCGCCAAAAATTCGGCGAAGAGTGGCAAGGACTCATGCAACCACTTGATGGCAACCTAGGACTCCATGATGTCATCATCAACGGAACAGGAAACCCAGAAGCGGGTGCCTATATTACAGAAAGCATCTTTAACAAAATTAAAGAAGCCCACAAAAAAGACGCATAATGCATAAGGACTCACAGTGTGGGTCCTTATTTTTGTCTCTATAATCGCGAAAAGAGCTATGCTATAATGGATTTATCAGCGATTAGCAAACGGGAGGAATATGAATGGGATTATTCGACTTTTTATTTGGAAAGAAGAAAGAAAATACAACTGTTGTTTTTGGAGTAGAAGAGAGACTCCCTAATCCAAACAACTTAGAAGACTTAGTCGTTATAGGACTCGTAAGAGGAACGATTCACGTTGGAGATGAAGTCATTATTACAAATTTAGGAAGTGATAATGATAAACCTGCAAAAACTGTCATTTCCGCACTTGAAGACGCGAATGGAGGTCAAGTGAAGAAGGCATCCGGCGACAATGTTGTGGTAACGATTAAAGATGGTAAAAAACACAACGTGTATAAAGGTACAGTCTTGCATTCCGAAGGGGTAAGCGAAGATGATTTAAGAGCTTCTTATCTTTACGCTATTATTAATGCATTTTTCTTCTGGCAAGGTGGGGTATTAACGGATGAGGATCGTAGACGTTTTTCGATTACGGACCTAATAGAAATATGGAGACAATCTATTCGTTTTTGTGATGATAGTGCTGCACAGCATTCACATGGAACACATGCATTCTATCTTGAAAAAATCCTTCTTTTAATGGAGCAGGTTCGCGCTAAATTATTAACACTCGATGAAATATATGCAGTTTATTCTGTAAAGACTGGAGAACCAGCTTTGTTCATAAATATGACAAGACATAAAGATGGTAGCCTCGAACCAGCTGAAACAATGGTACGTTTAATTCCTGCGGCATATAAAGAGAATTTTACATATCCAGATGAGTTTGTACTCCGTCGCATTGAAAACGGGCCTGATAAAGATGGAATCCTGAATTTCTTAAACGAAGTAATTTTCTTAAATGGAGCTGAAGGAATTCAGTTTGTTTCAGATGAAACGTCAATTAATGCAAAAGCACTAATAAAATCCCCGGATGTTGAAGGAATGAGAGAGGTTGATAAACCGATAATGAATCCTGAGGTGGTTCGTTGTTTACTAATGATAGGCCAAATTAGCGATACTACTACATTAGGGAAGAGAGACCGAGATTTCTTATCCAATTTGTATTTAAACCGTTTGACGGAAGCCTTAAAAACAGCACGTTTTATTGTACCTATCAAAGTAGAAGGAGAATTACCAAAACCCAACGAAAATGGGGAGACTTCTTTTGCAGAAGATGTGAAGTATGAAGTAGCAATGAAAGAGCTAAAAGACAATAAGAAGGCTGTTCCAATTTTTACAGATTGGAAGAGATTCAATGAAGAGTACGGGGAAGAGTGGAGAGGCCTCCTCCAACCGTTGGGAGGTCCATTAATTCCACATCCTGTCCTTATTAACGGAACACTATATTTCGAAGCGCGTAATGAAAACGAAGATAGTCAATAATTAGAAGTAGGAGAAGTGAAATGGGATTATTTGATTTTTTATTTGAAAAGAAGGAAGAAGCAGAATCAAGCTGTATTCTTGGAGTAGGTGATGTAATCGGTGTTGATGACAATGCTACAGACTTAATCATTGAGGGCTTTGTTGAAGGAACCCTCAAAGTAGGAGATGAAATGATTGTTACAAAGATGAGTTGTTTGTCCGAAACGCCTGTAAAAACCGTTATTACATCCATTTATGTTAATGAAGAGGAGGTTAAAGAAGCCTCAGAAAAAGTGGTGAAGGTAAAAGTTAAAGATGGGAATAAACTGGGGATTTATAAGGGTACCGTGTTGCATTCGGAAAACGTGACAGATACTCAGGTTTATCTTACTTATCGTTTTGCAATGGATATCGCTTTTGTAAAGCAACAAGATGGAATACTCACTGAGGAGGATCGTGAAAAATTAGCCGCTTCAGATATTTCGGAGATTTGGAGTTTATATTGGAAGGCCCATTTAGAAGAGTTTGAAAAGGTAAAAGAAATAAAAATGAAGGTGGATCAGAGAAGACGAGAATTCTTTAAACTGATTCGAGAAAAACTATTTTTATTAGATGACATTTATGTAATATACTCAGTAAAAACGAACGAACCTTATTTGTTTGCAAATACATCATTAGATGGAAATAAGGGGATGACTGTTTCAAAATCATGGGTTTATCTGATTCCAAGCTCATACATGCATTACCGTAAAGATTTTTATAAGAAAAATGAGAGAGTTGATTTTAAAAGGATTGAAAACGGACCTGAAAAAGAGGGGATTCGTAATTTTCTAAGAGATTTATTTATATATGATGGAGTAGAATCGATTCAATATTTCACAGAAGATACGTTTATTTTTGCAAAAGAATTAATGGACCTTCCGAATTATGAAGGGGTAGATGAAGCAGAAATCCCTGTAACGAATCCAGATTTAATGAAGTTTTTGCATCTATCAAGTCAATCGGACGGAAAAGAAGATAAAGAACAAAAGAATATCGGTAACGCATATTTTTATATATTTGCCAGATTTACAAAGACCGCAAAATTTATTGCGCCAATGCGACTTCATGGGTATGAACAACTTCTGGAAGATAACCCGCAAACGGACACAGAACCTAATATTCCTTTTAATTTAGCAATACAACAAGGGAAAACAAAAGAGAAGGCCGTTCAAGTGTATACGGACTGGAAGAGACTCCGTAAACACTTTGGTGAAGAGTATAAAGGATTGGTTGTAACGCTTGATGAATTGATAAAAGATTATGATGTTGTTATTAATCCTGGAGAATACACGATAGCTGTATTGATGACAGAAGAATTCTTTAATGAAGTAGATTAAATAGTTATAAGAAAAGCTGAAGTGCACCCAAAAAGATAGACAGAAAATCTAATCTTTTTGGGTGCACTTCATTAGTCGGTGGATATTTATTGTCTCTACATTCGTGAAAAGAGCTATGTTATAATTGAAGTATCAGCGATTAGCAAATGGGAGGAATATGAATGGGATTATTCGATTTTTTATTTGGAAAGAAGAAACAGGATCCGAGTTTTACTCTTGGTGTTGTTAATTTTTTTAAGGGAGATGATAATCCTTCAGACTTAATGGTAGTGGGCTTTGTGAAGGGGTCCATCAAAGTAGGGGATGAAATTGTGGTAACGAACATGAGTTGTGTAACGGAAACTCCTGTGAAAACAACCGTTTTATCACTTGAAGTTCGTGAAGGTAAGGTACAAGAAGCTTCAGACACAATGGTGATGGCTATCGTTCAAGATGGGACTAAGCTTGGTATTTATAAAGGGACAGTGTTGCATTCAGAAAATGCTCCGGATGCTCAACGATATAATGCTTATATTGTTGCGCTTGGAGTCGCTTTTGTGGATGAACAAGAGGGCAAACTTACTAAAGAGGATTGTGAAAAATTAGCGGCTTCAGATATTTCGGAGATTTGGCAATTATATTATAGAGTGCATGCTGAAGAGGCTAAACGATTTGAAGCCAAACAGGTACTATTAAATTATAAAAGACGAGAATTGTATAAACTGATTCGAGAAAAACTATTTTTATTAGATGATGTTTATGTTGTGTATTCAGTAGAAACAGATGAACCTTATCTGTTTTCTCATGCATCAAAAGATGAGAAAGGCTCACTTTTTGTTTCAATGCCAATGGCTCAACTGATTCCAAGTTCGTATATCCATAATCTTAAAGAGATGTTTGGAAAAAATGAGAATTTTGATTTCAAACGAATTGATAATGGACCTGATAAGGAAGGGATTCGTAATTTCATAAGGGACTTATTCATCTATGATGGAATACGTGGAATTCAATATTGTGGTGAAAAAACAACGATTCTTGCGGAACAACTAGTGGATTTTCCGCGGTATAAAGGGATGGATGAAATAGAAATACCTGTAACGAATCCGAATCTGATCCAGTGGTTATATTTGGCACGTCAATTGGGTAAACTGAATACGAAAGATAAAAAAACACTAAGCCAAATCTATTTATATGAGTATTATAAAGCTTTAAAAACAGCAAAATTGCTTGCGCCAATGAGGCTTCATGGATATGACCAACTTCTTGAAGAGAACCCGCAAACGGACGTAGAACCCAATATTCCTTTTGATTTAGCAATGCAACCAGGAAAAACGAAAGAGCTGACACTCAAAGTGTATACGGACTGGAAGAGACTTCGTAAACACTATGGAGAAGATTGTAAAGCGTTAATTGTGACACTTGATGAACAATTAGCATTTCATGATGTCGTGATTAATCCTGGAGACCATCCGATGGCAGCTGCTATGATTACGGAAGAATTGTATAATGAAGTGAAAAAGAAAACAGTATAAGAAAAGCAACTCAAGGAGTTGCTTTTTCTTTATTTATAACACTCTTAAAATGCATCACAGAAGGATTTTTTGATGAAAATTCAAGATAACTTGGCGAGCGATAAAAAATTTTTCAAAAACGTTAGAATTTCTTAACTTTTCAGTTGATTTTTTCTAAGAAAAGCGCTATTATACAAATAATCTTTTGCTCTGTAATTCATTTTGCACGGCAAGAGATGTTCGACTAACGTTAACTTTCGCAGTGTTTACACCGAAGGCTAGCGTTCTTTTTTTGCGCAAAATTTAGACACTTTGTGATAAAAGAGAAGTATAGTACAATAGATAGGAAGAAAGAGAGGAGGTTTTTGATGGATACAGCAGTCTTAAAACAGAAAATTATCGCTAAAAGTAAAGAGCTTGGCATCGATAAGATTGGTTTTGCTTCTGCCGAGCCGTTTACGCACTTAGAAGAGAGCATGCGCCGTTCTAAAGAACTCGGCCATACGACAGGATTTGAGCATCCAGTGCTAGAAGAGCGTATTTATCCTGAGAAAATCTTCGACACTCCAAAAACCATTATTTCCATTGCGCTGGCATATCCGACACTTCCTAAGAATAAGCCGGAACGTGTGAAGGGAGAGCGTCGCGGGGCATTTGCACGGGCTTCGTGGGGGGAGGATTATCACTTTATTCTCTCAAGACGCATGGAAGCCCTCATTAACTACATCAAAGAAGAAGTTCAAGACGAAGACTCTAGGTTTAAGCCGATGGTCGACACCGGTGAATTAATCGATGTCCGCGTGGCTGAGCGTGCAGGAATCGGCTTTGTCGGCAAGAATGGGCTTCTCATTACGAAGGAATTTGGCTCGTATGTCTACTTAGGGGAGCTGATTACGAATATCGAGTTTCCAACCGACGAGATGGTGGACTACGGCTGCGGCGATTGTACGCGCTGTGTGGATTTCTGTCCGACTGGTGCGCTCCTAGGAGATGGGCGTATGAATGCCATGCGATGCTTGTCGTATCAGACGCAGACAAAGGGCTTTATGCCGCAAGAGTTTCGTAAAAAAATCGGGCATGTGATTTACGGCTGTGATATTTGCCAGCAAGTGTGTCCGTATAATAAGGGGAAAGATTTCCACTTGCATCCTGAAATGGAGCCATCCGTTGAGGAGACGCATCCGCTATTGAAGCCGCTCGTGACGATTTCGAACAAGGAATTCAAGGAGCGCTTTGGCAAAATGGCCGGATCGTGGCGTGGAAAGAAGCCGTTGCAGCGAAATGCGATTATCGCCCTGGCCAATTACCGCGATAAAACGGCGGTGCCACTCCTTCTTCGTGTCATGAAAGAAGATATGCGTCCCGTGATGAAGGGAACCGCTGCATGGGCCGTTGCAGAAATCGTGAATGAGTCGAACGAAGAAATGATTCACTATTTTAACGAGCAAAAAGCAGCAGCGACGAAGAAACTCGAATCGCTCGAAAATCCGTCGAAGGAAGATATCGAGTTAATTGAAGAATTAGACAAAGCAATTGTAGTTTTACAAGAAAAATATAGAGAAGAGGCAACCAAATGACGGTGAATCATATCGTATTATTTGAACCACAAATTCCAGCAAATACTGGGAATATCGCAAGAACCTGTGCGGCGACGAATTCGCCATTACACCTGATTGAACCGCTTGGATTCTCGACAGATGACAAGCACTTAAAACGCGCGGGTCTCGATTATTGGCATGATGTCGATATTACGTATCACAAATCCCTCGAAGCGTTCTTAGAGTATTTAGGAGAACGTCCATTATATTTAATTACAAAATTCGCCAACCATACTTATGATGAGGTGGATTTAGCCCGTGACGAGGAACAATTCTTCATGTTCGGGAAAGAAACAACCGGTCTTCCTGAAGCGTTTATGCGCGAAAACGAAGAGAAATGCTTGCGTCTTCCGATGAACGATACGCATGTGCGGTCATTGAACTTATCGAATACGGCAGCGATTGTCGTGTACGAAGCGCTTCGTCAACAACGTTTTGCAGGGCTTGAACTCGTGCACACGTATGACCATGATAAATTGAAGTAGGTGACAGGAATGAATCAAAACTTATATCAATGTATTGTTTACGCCATTTGTGCGATTGCGTTTGTGATTTTAGCGTTCGTTTCGAAGCCCCTCTATGGAATCGTTGCGGTATTATTTGCCATTTCATCAGTGGTCAATGGGGTTCGTTATTTCAAAGAGAAGTAAAATTGCAAAATGATGCTAGTTATGATACAGTGGATGACAGTTAAATAGCAAAATTGATGAAAAAGAGAGTAGTTTTTAACCGAATGTATTAGCGAGTTGGAAGGGTGAAAGCCAACCATTCATTAAAAATGAACCGCACTTTTGAAATGATTATTTGAAATGTAGGATAATCCGGATTCGCCGTTACCGATTAAAGTGGCTCAATTTGAGCAAGCAGAGTGGTACCACGGGAATTCTCGTCTCTATATGACTGTCGTCGTATAGGGATTTTTTTGTGCAAATGGATATCCGAGTATAAAAACCAAAGAAAAGGAGAACAAAGATGAATTACAAGAAAATTGTTGCAGAACAAATCGCAAAAACAGTCGGCGAGCATTTAAGCGTTGACGAAATCGTATCAATGATTGAAGTGCCTAAATACGCAAACCAAGGGGACCTTGCTTTCCCTGCATTTACACTTGCAAAAGTATTACGTAAAGCTCCACAAGCCATCGCGGCAGAAATCGTGGAAGCCGTTAGCGATAAGCACATCGAACGCGCAGAAGCAATGGGACCATACGCGAACTTCTTCTTAGAACGTAGCGCTTTTGCCGATGAAGTCTTAAAAGAAGTCTTAGAACTTGGCGAACATTACGGGGACTGGGATTACGGTCAAGGACGTAAAGTGGTCATCGATATGTCTTCACCAAACATCGCGAAACCAATGTCAATGGGACATTTACGTTCAACAGTAATCGGGAACGCGATTGCGAACCTTGAGAAAAAAGTGGGCTATGAGCCAATTCGTATCAACCACTTAGGAGACTGGGGAACACAATTCGGGAAATTGATTGAAGCGTACAAATTATGGGGAAGCGAAGAGCTTGTAAAAGCAGATCCAATCGCAGAACTCATTAAATTATATGTTCGTTTTCACGAAGAAGCAGAACTAGACCCAACGCTCGATGACAAAGGCCGTGCATGGTTCAAGAAACTAGAAGACGGAGACCCAGAAGCCGTTCGTCTATGGGAATGGTTCAGAAGCGAATCGTTGAAAGAATTCAACCGCGTGTATGACTTATTAGGTGTGACTTTTGATTCATACAACGGTGAAGCGTTCTATAACGACAAGATGGACGTTGTGGTGGATATGCTTGAAGAAGCGAACTTACTAAAAGTGGATAATGGTGCCACAATCGTAGACCTTGAGAAATATGACTTACCACCAGCATTAATTAAAAAATCAGACGGCGCAACATTATACATGACACGTGACTTAGCAGCCGCAAACTACCGTAAGAATACTTACGATTTCGCAAAATGTATTTACGTGGTAGGGATGGAACAATCAAACCACTTCAAACAATTAAAAGCTGTCTTAAAAGAATTAAACTTACCTTGGTCTGAAAATATCGTGCATATTCCATTCGGACTAATCACATTGAACGGTAAGAAATTATCGACACGTAAAGGAAAAATCATCCTTCTTGAAGGCGTGTTAAAAGAAGCGACAGAACTTGCTTTGAAACAAATCGAAGCAAAAAATCCATCGCTTGAAAACAAAGAAGCAGTAGCTCACGCTGTTGGGGTGGGTGCGGTTATTTTCCACGACTTGAAGAACGATCGTACAAACAACTTCGACTTCGCGCTTGAAGAAGTGGTGCAATTCGAAGGAGAAACAGGACCATACGTACAATATACGCATGCGCGTGCGATGAGTATTTTACGTAAAGCCAACCATACGGTCGATACAAAAGAGGCGTTCTCATTAACAGACGATGATGCGTGGGAAGTATTGAAACTCATCGAAAACTATCCAAACGTTGTCCGCTTTGCTGAAGAAAAATGCGAACCATCAGCAATTGCAAAATTCGTTATCAATTTAGCACAAGCGTTCAATAAATATTACGCCCATACAAAAGTACTCGTTGAAGATGAAGCCTTCAACAGCCGTATCGCTTTAGTACAAACAACAGCAAGCATCCTCAAACAAGGCCTAGCGCTTCTTGGCGTGGCTGCTCCAGATGAAATGTAGTCATTGACATCAAGTAGGATAAGCCGTATACTAAATGCACATATAGAAGCAATGAACAAGCGCAGTAGTGGTTGTCCACGGGAGAAAGAAGAGAATTGTCGGTTGGTGCAAGACAATCCCCCACATCCGCGAAGTACACTTGGGAGCTATCCGTCAGGACGTCTCATCCGCGATAAGGATGCTCGAGTGGATGATGCCATGCATCGTCAACAAGGGTGGTAACACGGTGAAAATCGTCCCTAATAGTCTTTTTGGCTATTAGGGATTTTTTATTTACAAGAAAGAAGGGAAGAAACAAGATGAACATTATCGATGATTTAGAATGGCGCGGCGCCATCAACCAAATGACAGATGAAGAAGGCTTACGTGCCTTAACAAGCGAAAAGGCTGTATCGCTCTACTGTGGGGTAGACCCAACTGGCGACAGCATGCACATTGGACACTTAATTCCATTTATGATTCTTCGTCGTTTCCAATTAGCAGGACATAAACCAGTTATCTTGATTGGTGGAGCAACAGGTTCTATCGGGGATCCAAGTGGTCGTACAAGCGAACGTGTGCTTCAATCAATGGAACAAGTTCAACATAACGTTGAAAAATTAACAGCGCAAATGAAGAAATTATTCTTCACAACAGATGAAGACCAAGCGACATTACGCCTTGTAAACAACTACGATTGGACAAAAGATTTATCATTATTAGACTTCTTACGTGACTACGGGAAGCATTTCAACTTGAACACAATGCTGGCGAAAGACGTTGTCGCAAGCCGTCTAGAAGTGGGAATTTCATTTACAGAATTCTCATACCAAATCCTACAATCAATGGACTTCTTGCATTTATTCAAGACAGAAGACGTGCAAGTTCAAATCGGTGGTGCGGACCAATGGGGGAACATCACTTCAGGGCTTGAGTTAATCCGTAAAGTAGAAGGAGCAGAGTCTCGTGCATACGGTCTAACCATTCCATTGATGTTAAAATCAGACGGTACAAAATTCGGGAAATCAGCTGGTGGCGCTGTATGGCTCGACCCTGAAAAGACAACTCCATACGAATTCTACCAATTCTGGTTAAACCAAGATGACCGCGATGTGATTAAATATATCAAGTACTTCACATTCTTAGAACGCGAAGAAATCGAAGCGCTCGAAGAAAAAGTGGCGACAGAACCACATAAACGTGAAGCACAAATCCGCCTTGCTGAAGAAGTGACTCGCTTTGTTCACGGCGAAAAAGCCCTAGAAGACGCGAAGAAAATTACAAACGCGCTCTTCACAGGAAACGTACAACAATTAACAGCCGACGAAATCGAACAAGGCTTCAAGAACATGCCAACCTTCGAAAGTTCAAAAGAAAGCCAAAACTTAGCAACATGGCTTGTTGACCTTGGCATCGAACCATCAAGAAGACAATCACGCGAAGACATTCAAAACGGCGCAATTTCAATCAATGGTGAAAAAGTAACCGACCTCGAATTCGAATGGACGAAAGAACATTCCTTCGAAGAACGCTTCGTCATCGTCCGCCGCGGTAAGAAAAAATACTTCTTAGTGGTGTTGAAATAAAAGACTTACGGATGATTCTTGCGAATCCTTACGGGAGTAAGACAAAAGCTAAAAATGGACTCACAGTGTGAGTCCATTTTCTTTTAGTGGTTTCAAATCCTTCGCACTGTGAAGGATTTCCGCAAGGCTGATTAGGCATAAGCAAATCACGAGTGATGAAGCTTATGCCAATCAGCTACTGCGTATAACTCTTTAAGCTTCTCTTATTTTATGCGCCCACGTCACTATGATGATAGCCATACGGCTTTCCCGAAATCCAATTTTTATTTATACT
>CALHVK010000057.1 GCA_938039195.1 uncultured Carnobacteriaceae bacterium | reverse complement strand
TCGAGCTGTCTGAGACTTCCTGCCGCCGCATTTCTTGGGTTCGCAAAGACTTCAAGTCCTTCTTCTTCACGCGCTTGGTTTAATGCCACGAATGCTTTCTTTGGCATATAACATTCCCCGCGCACTTCGATATTCCAAGGTTCTTTTAGAGAAAGCGGCACCGATTTAATCGTGCGGACATTTCCCGTTACATCTTCCCCAGTCGTTCCGTCGCCACGAGTCGCTCCAAGTACAAGTTGTCCGTTTTGATACGTCAACGCGATTGAGAGTCCATCGATTTTCAATTCACATACATATTCAATCGCACGATTCGTTAATTTACGAAGACGCGCATCGAACTCTTCCAAGTCTTCTTTTGAAAAGGCATTGGAAAGACTCAGCATTGGATTAGTATGCGTCACCTTCTGGAATTGGTCGAGAACTTCTCCACCTACACGTTGCGTTGGTGAATCTGGTGTTACGAATTCCGGATGGGCCTCTTCGAGCGCCACTAGTTCATGATAAGCCTTGTCGTACTGTGCATCAGTTGCAGTTGGCTTATCTTCCACATAATACTCATGACTCCAACGATTTAATTGTTCTTTTAGCTCTTCAATTCTTTGTTGAATCGTTGTACTCATCTTCATCCTCTATTCTTCGATTTTTTCGATTGGGGCAAAACTTGCAAGGAGTCGTTTAATCCCCATTCCGGCAAAGGCCACGTCTAACTCTTGACGGTCTCCTTCACCCGTAATGCGGACAACGGTTCCTGTTCCCCATTTTTTATGTGACACTTTCATGCCCACAGTCCATCCATCCGTTGAAGATGAACTTGCTTGTGGTTTGTCTGCACGTTGGATACGCGCTGGTGTCGTTTGTTTCTTTTGTAAATAACCACCGCTAGTTTGCGATTGGCTACTTGAGCGATAGCGGTCAAATAATCCTCCGCCACCTGCTGATGACGTAGACTGACCCCCACTATGAGATCCGTAAGACGACGTCTGGGTACGCGTTCCATAAGAAGATTTCGAATCATTCGTATAGAAGCTACTTGAGTAATACGAATCACTCACCGTTACGCCTTCTTTTTCTAATAAACTGTCATCAATTTCTTGCATGAATCGTGACTCACGATAGTTTTGTGTCTTCCCGTAAAGAAGTCGTGA
>CALHVK010000056.1 GCA_938039195.1 uncultured Carnobacteriaceae bacterium | reverse complement strand
TTGAAGTCTTTGCGAACCCAAGAAATGCGGCGGCAGGAAGTCTCAGACAGCTCGATCCAAAAATTGCGGCAAAGAGAAACTTATCCGTATTTCTTTACAACAGTCCAAGTGTGGAAGAGTTAGGTGTTTCCACCCAAGAAGAGCTATTAAAGAAAATGGCAGAGATTGGCTTTGTGACAAATCCAGAGCGTTTGAAATGCCAAACAATTGATGAAGTGTGGAATTACATCGAGACGATTGCAGCCAAACGCCAAGAGTTGCCATATGAAATCGACGGTATGGTCATTAAGGTAAACGATTTTGCCGCTCAAGAAGAAATCGGCTTTACGGTGAAAGCACCACGTTGGGCGATTGCTTATAAATTCCCAGCAGAAGAAGCACAAACCGTAGTCCGCGATATCGAGTGGACGGTTGGACGTACGGGGGTTGTAACGCCAACTGCGGTGATGGATCCCGTTCAACTGGCAGGAACGACGGTACGCCGTGCGAGCTTGCATAATATTGACTTGATTAAGGAGCGCGACATCCGTCTAGAAGATACCGTTGTGATTCATAAGGCTGGAGACATTATTCCAGAAGTCACACGCGTGATTTTAGAGAAACGTCCTGCAACGAGCAAGCCTTACGAGTTTCCAACGACTTGTCCGGTCTGTCATGAAAAATTAGAGCATTTGGAAGAAGAGGTAGCGATTCGCTGCTTGAATCCAAAATGCCCTGCTCAATTGACAGAAGGGTTGAGCCACTTTGTTTCACGCAATGCGATGAATATGAGTGGGATTGGGCCACGTGTTATCAAGCAACTCTTTGAAGAAGGACTTGTTCTCGATGTGGCAGATTTATATCAATTAACACTAGACCAGCTATTAGCTTTAGATAAAATTCAACAAAAGAGTGCAGAAAATATTCTTGAAGCGATTGAGAAGAGTAAAGAAAACTCACTGGAACGCCTCCTTACAGGACTTGGAATCCGTCATGTGGGAACAAAGGCGGCTAAAGAATTAGCGCAACATTTTAAAACGATGACGGCTTTGAAAGAAGCGAGCATTGAACAATTGTTGGAAATTGATGGTTTAGGTGATATTATTGCTTATAGTGTAAAAACTTATTTTGAACAACCATCTGTTCAAGAATTAATTCAAGAATTGCAAGATAGAGGCGTGAATATGACCTATCTTGGAGTGACAAAAGACGATTCTATCGCTTCAGGACATGTCCTAAGTGGGAAGACCGTCGTATTAACAGGGACTTTAGAACAATTAACAAGACAAGATGCAAAAGAAAAACTCGAATCGCTTGGAGCCAAAGTGACCGGATCTGTTTCGAAGAAGACGGATGTGGTGATTGCGGGGCATTCTGCTGGAAGTAAATTAACGAAGGCAAATGACCTAGGAATTGAAGTGTGGAGCGAGCAACAATTTCTCGATTCTCTTGCATAGAAAGGATATCACATGAGAAAAACATTACGATTGGGATTACTTGGGTTAGCAAGTGTTGTATCGTTAGCTGCCTGTGCAGATGTTACAAGAGCGAATCAACAAAGTACCAATACGAATAAAGATGCAAATGCAAAAGTAGTTCAATCAACAACAAATCAATTGTCGAATAATTTTTATCGTGCGCTCATTACAAACGGAAAGTATGAAGTGAGCCAAAACCGTGGAGCGACTTTAAGCTTAAATACAGGATTTAACTTAAAGAACTTTGAGACAGGATTGATTGACCTTTCAAGAAGCGTGTTCCCAACGAACCAATACTTCTTTAGAGAAGGCCAAATTATCGATGCGGAAACAACGGCTAAATGGATTGCGCGTAAGAGTGATAAAAATCCAGATGGGTTAAACCCGGCTGATAATGGAGATACATCTCCTACAGGTCGTGAGCCAATGTACTTAGCACAAATCCTTGAACAAGACTACATGATTCAAACGGAAAACAACTTTGAGTTAGGTGGAATTAGCATCGGGATTGCGATGAATAGTGTGGATTACTACACGAACGATGGAAAAGATGCTGAAACGGAAATTTCAAATGAAGTGTTGATTGCCAAAGCAAAAGAAATTGCGAATACGATTTTAACGCGTTTACGTCAAAACGACGCGTTGAAGGCTGTGCCTATCGTGTTTGGAGTATTCCGTCAAACGTCTAAAGATGATATTGGCGGAGGGGTATATCTTCTTGAAGCGACTTCAGTAGAGGGAACAGAAATTACAAACTGGTCAAACGTGAACCAAAAAGTAGTAGTTCTTCCTTTAGTGAACGAATCTGCGACAGAGGAGTCTACAGCGTTTGAAAACTTCAGAACAGAAGTCCAAAACTTCTTCCCGAACTTATCAGGGGTAACCGCTCGCGTGATGTATCAAGATAACGTTGCGAAGAAAATGGTCGTGAATATCATGACGCAATTCTATGGTGAGTCTGAAATTATCGCTCTAGCACAGCACGTAACAGACGTTGCGAATAAATACTTGCCGAAGACAACACCAGTCGAAGTTCGTATTAGTTCGATTAATGGAGTGGAGGCATTCTTATTACAAGATATGTCACAAGGCGTCTTCACATACCATATCTTTGATTAACATTGACGGAGGCACAAGTGCCTTTTAAAATAGAAAAGTATTGATTTTGAAAGCGAGGAAAAAACATGGCCATTGAGGAAAAAGAAGTTAGACACGTTGCCAAACTTGCAAAGCTAGCTTTTGCCGACAATGAAATCCTTCATTTTACAGAACAAATGAGCGATATCATTGATATGGTGGAACAATTAAACGAAGTAGATACAACGGGTGTGCCTGTCACAACTCACGGATATCCATTAGTGAATGTGATGCGTGAAGATGTTGCTGAAAAAGGAACAGACCGCGACTTGTTAATGCGTAATGTGAAAACAAGCGAAGATGGATTTATTCAAGTGCCTGCAATTATGGGTGAAAACGAGGAGGGTGAAGCATGAGTATTATCGAAAACAAAACATTAGTTGAGCTTCACGAAGGTCTTCGCAATAAAGAATTCACTTCTGTTGAATTAACAAAAGAAACATTCGAACGTATCCACGCTTTAGAACCTAAAGTAGAAGCGTTCGTAACATTAAATGAAGAAGAAGCCCTGCAACAAGCAGCAGCTGCTGACGCAAAAGGCTACGGTGAGGAAGCTTCTCTTCAAGGTCTTCCAATCGGGATTAAAGACAATATCGTAACACGCGACCTTTTAACAACTGCTTCAAGCCGTATGTTAGAAGACTTCAACCCAATTTACGATGCGCACGTCATGGAATTATTAAAAGCAGAAGGTGCGGTAAACGTTGGGAAACTCAACATGGACGAATTTGCCATGGGTGGTTCAACAGAAACTTCTTACTTCAAGAAAACAAAAAATCCTTGGGACTTAACAAAAGTGCCTGGTGGATCTTCAGGTGGTTCTGCCGCAGCAGTTGCTTCAGGCGAAGTACTAGCGTCTCTAGGTTCTGATACAGGTGGTTCTATCCGCCAACCTGCAAGTTTTACTGGGATTGTTGGGATGAAACCAACATATGGCCGTATTTCTCGTTATGGTTTGATTGCCTTTGCGTCAAGTTTAGACCAAATCGGACCATTTACACGTACTGTTCAAGATAACGCCTTAGTATTAAGCGCGATTTCTGGATATGACCACCGCGATTCAACAAGTGTGCCAAAAGAAGTTCCTGCTTACCATAAAGGATTAACAGGCGATATTAAAGGTATGCGTATCGCGTTGCCAAAAGAATATTTTGCAGAAGGTGTGGATCCTGAAGTGCAAGCAGCTGTATTAAAAGCGGCTGACCAATACCGTGAAATGGGAGCTATCGTTGAAGAAGTGAGCCTACCTCACTCTAAATACGGAATTCCAGCGTACTATATCATCGCTTCATCTGAAGCCTCTTCAAACTTACAACGTTTTGACGGAATCCGTTACGGTCACCGTTCTACAGACGCAGAAACATTAGAAGATTTATATGTGAAGAGCCGTTCTGAAGGGTTCGGAATGGAAGTGAAACGTCGTATCATGCTTGGAACATTCAGTTTAAGTTCTGGTTACTACGATGCTTACTTCAAGAAAGCTGGACAAGTACGTACATTAATCAAACAAGACTTTGCAAAAGTATTTGAAAACTATGATTTAATCTTAGGACCTGTAACGACTTCTGCAGCATTCGGATTAGGTGCACACAGCGACGACCCAATCGCAATGTATATGGCGGACTTATTAACAGTTCCTGTAAACTTAGCTGGACTACCAGCGATTTCAGTTCCTGCTGGCTTCACAAAAGAAGGTCTACCAGTCGGAATTCAATTAATCGGAAATTACTTCCAAGAAAAAACGATTTATCAAGCAGCGTATGCATTTGAACAAGCAAATGATTACTACTTACGCCGCCCACAATTATAAGGAGGAACAATGACATGAACTTTGAAACAATTATTGGTTTAGAGTGCCACGTTGAATTAAAAACTGATTCAAAAATGTTCTCTCCATCACCAGCGCATTTCGGTGCGGAACCAAATACAAACACAAACGTCATCGACTGGGGATACCCAGGGGTTCTTCCTGTCGTGAATAAACGTGCGTTAGAATTCGGAATGCGTGCAGCTCTTGCGTTGAACTGTACTATTTCTCAAGATACAAAATTCGACCGTAAAAACTATTTCTACCCTGATAATCCAAAAGCGTACCAAATTTCTCAATTCGATTACCCAATCGGTCATGATGGCTGGATTGATATCGAAGTAGAAGGGCAAACAAAACGCATTCGTATTGAACGTGTTCACCTTGAAGAAGATGCGGGTAAAAATACGCACGGAACAGACGGATTCTCTTATGTGGACTTAAACCGTCAAGGAACACCACTGATTGAAATCGTATCAGAAGCGGATATGCGTTCTCCGGAAGAAGCGTATGCGTACCTTGAAGCACTTCGTCAAATCATCATGTTTACGGGTGTTTCTGACGTGAAGATGGAAGAAGGTTCAATGCGTTGTGACGCGAACATTTCAATCCGTCCTTATGGTCAAGAAAAATTCGGAACAAAAACTGAGTTGAAAAACTTAAACTCATTTAACAACGTCCGTAAAGGGTTAGCGTTCGAAGAAGTTCGTCAAGCGAACGTTCTACGTAATGGAGGAGAAATCCTACAAGAAACACGTCGTTTTGATGATGCGACTGGTCAAACTATCTTAATGCGTGTCAAAGAAGGTTCAAGTGACTACCGTTACTTCCCAGAACCAGACCTACCAAACTTCCAAATCTCAAATGAATGGATTGAAGAAGTGCGTGCTTCGATTCCTGAAATGCCAAGCAAACGTCGTGAACGTTATGTGAGCGAATTTGGCTTACCAGAATATGATGCAATGGTATTAACATTAACAAAAGAAATGTCTGATTTCTTCGATGCAACAGTTGCTGCGGGTGCCGACCCTAAACAAGCTTCAAACTGGTTAATGGGTGACATCTCAGCGCACATGAACAGCAAGAAATTAGAATTGAAAGACTTGAAGTTAACGCCAGAAAGCTTAGCAGAAATGATTCAATTAATCGCAGACGGAACAATCAGTTCGAAATTAGCGAAGAAAGTCTTCTTGTTATTAGCTGAAGAAGGCGGAACTGCAAAAGGCGTTGTTGAAAAACACGGTATGGTTCAATTGAGTGATCCTGCTCAGTTATTACCGATTATTCAAGATGTGTTGGCGAACAATGCACAGTCGATTGAAGACTTCAAGAATGGTAAAGACCGTGCTGTTGGATTCTTAGTTGGGCAGATTATGAAGCAAACGAAAGGGAAAGCAAACCCTGGCGTTGTAAACCAACTATTACAACAAGAGTTAGCGAAATACTAAAATAAACATATATATTTTTGATGGCTTCGAATTTTTCGGATTCTTTTTGAGGGTTCGAATCCTTACGGATTGCTGTTATAAAAACTGTTATGAGGTACCGGTTCGAGCCTATGGTCTCTCACCTTTAAAGCCTCAAAGAGGGCGTAGGGAAAAATTTCCTTACGCCCTCTAATTCGCATTTAATACGAATTCCCATAACTGTTTTTATAACATCCGTAAGGTTCTCCCTCTCAAAAAGTTCCGTAGGATTCTCCGCCATCAAAGATTTTTTGAATTTAGAAACCTTTTTGGAATAGGGGTTAGAGCGCAGAGTTTGCTTGCCCGCTAAAAATCCAGAAAGGGAGAGAGGGGGATGGAATGTGAAGTTAACGATTGAGACGGTTTTGAGTCAAGGCGGGGAAACGATGAAGCAGCGGATGCTTGCGGATGCGACGCGTCTTCGTAAGGACTCTGGTTTTGTGCTTAGTTATGTAGAGGATGAGACAAATACGCGTGTGAAAGTAGAAATCGACACGACGGGGGAAGTGCCGCATGTGACACTTCATCGTCAAGGCGATGCGCGTAGTAAAATGGAATTCAATAAAATAAAGGCAACTAAAGGGATTTATGAATTAGGTGCTGGTCGACAAATGCATTTTGATATTCAGACAAAACAACTACACGTGGAAGAAACAGAAGAGACGGTGCTAGTGGTTCTGGAATATCAGTTATTCCAACAAAGACAGCTGATTACAAGCTCGCTTGTGACGTTCCATTTACAAACAGGAGAAAATGCATAAAAAATCTCTCTAAAGTAGCACAATATGAAGAATCTGTGCTATACTGTTTAGGATGAACAGGAAAGGAAGTGTAACCATTGGAATTAAAGAAACTCGATGGCATTAATAAAAACGAATTATCAATGGTCGAAGTAGCGCATGCTATTTTAGAAGCTAAGAATGAAGTTTTAGATTTCAACCAATTATTAGTAGAAATTCAAGAATACATGGAATTAAGTGACGAAGCGTTAGAATCACGTATGACACGCTTCTATACAGATTTAAATATCGACGGAAGCTTTATCTCACTTGGAGATAACCGTTGGGGCTTACGCGCTTGGTATCCAATCGATTCTATCGATGAAGAAATCGCGACATCTATGGAAGATGAAGAAGTGAAGAAACCTCGTAAGAAACGTAAGAAAGTCAATGCATTCGGTAGCGATGACCTTATCGACTACAACGATGATGATCCAGAAGATGAAGAACTTATCGATGACGAAGATCTTGATAGCGATGACTTAGACGACGATATCGATGTGGATCTTGACGACGATGTCGAAGAGGAAGACGAAATCGATGCTTACCGTTCTGACTTGAACGAACTAGGTGCTGATGAAGACTTAGTAGACGAAGTAAGTGTAGAAGAAGACTTAATTATCATCGATGACGAAGAGTTAGATAAAGAATTCGACGAAGAAGACGAAGAAGAGTAATCTTTGGAATTAAATAGAAAAAAATTGGCACAACTTATGAAAAAAATTGTTCGTAAGTTGTGCTTTTTTGTGAAAAAGGTGTATAATATACCTGATGAGGGTAAATTTGGAGGAAACAATTTGAAAAATAAACTACTCAAAATATTTGATAAGACGTTCTTAAAATTTATCGTCGTTGGAATTATAAATACATTGTTCGGAACGGCTATTATGTTTTTCTGCTTTAATATGCTACAGATGGACTATTGGTTCTCTTCAGCAATGAACTACTTATGTGGAGGAATCCTTAGTTATTTCCTTAACAAAAAGTACACATTTGAAGTGAAGGAAACCAGCCAAACAGCCATTATCCGATTCGCGATTAACTTGACCGTATGTTACTTATTAGCATATGGAGTTGCGAAACCGTTAGCCTTGTATCTTTTCCAAGGAGCAGGAGAAAAATTACAAGGAAATATCGCACTCGTGATTGGTATGGGCTTGTACGTATTATTAAATTACGTGGGACAACGTTTTTGGGCGTTCAAACAAGATGAGGCCCAAGAGCCAGAAAAGGGAATGGAGGAATAAAATGAAATCTAGCTTCAAGAAAACAGTAGCTTTTGTTGCAATGATTGCATGGGCGATTTTAGGATTAACGTTAATGCAACCGGTTAACGCGGCTACAGTAACACCAACAGTGTCAAACTTAAAAGCAACAGCAGCTGGTCAAAAGGTAGCATTTTCTTTCGACTGGGATTTAACAGGTAAATCTGTTAAAGAAGGTGACACTTTCACAATCGACGCTCCAGAAGGTGTCAATATCACTGAAATCGCAACACAATCACTACAAGCAAACGGTGCTGAAGTGGCGACTGTTTCGATGACAGGTAAAAAGATTACTTTTACTTTCAAAAAAGCAATCGAATCCATGAACCAAAACGTAAAAGGTGGATTCTCATACAAAGCGGAATGGGATAACACACCAGGAAATCCTGGAAACAAGACTGCCACTTCTAAAGTCGGTTCAGAATCCGTTGTCATCACTCGTCCTGATGGACCTGGCGTATTTGAATCTGTGATCAATAAATATAACCTTACTGGGGACTATGTTACTAAGCAATTCAAATTAGATGCATCTGAAAACTATGCATGGATGAATGTTGGAGATGACTACTATCTTACAAAATGGTTCATCCGTATCAATGGAGATGGCAAAAAACAAGCATTGACAAATCCAGTTGTAACAGACCGTATTCAAGCTCCAGCGGTAGAGTACTCTAAAATCACTTTTGCTCCAGCTGCGAACCATGCAGCAAGTGAATTCTTCGTGGGAACTTACTTGAAACCATCCTTCACATTAAGAAAAGGTGGACAAGTGGTTGCTTCAGGATGGGACTTCTGGCAACATGTGAAATTCGATGCTGACGGTAATGGATTTACTGTGAATTTATCAGATGTCAGTGATGTTTTCAAAACAGCTACAGACGAAGAATTAATCATTGAATACCAAACATTAATTCCTAAGACTACTATTCGCGTAGACAACAACGCTACATTGAAAGCTGACGAAATTACAACTCCTCAAGAAGATCCAGCTTTCTGGAACAACACTGAGTTGAAATTCTGGGTATCTGGTGACACAACTGTGACCGTTCAAAAAGAATGGGTTGGAGATAGCGAAGCTGACCGTAAAGATATCACTGTTCAATTGTATGCTGACGGCCAAGCCTTGGAAGGGATGACACAAACTCTTACAAAAGCTTCTGGTTGGAAGGCAGAATTTACAAAATTACCTGGTATCAAAGACGGTAAGAAGATTGAGTACTCAGTAGTGGAAACAAACACACCTGAAGGTTACACTTCTAAAGTTGAAAAAATTGATGATGCAAATGTCATCAAAGTTGTCAATACGTCAACTAAACCAAAAGTTTCAAATGCTAAGGTGACCTTAAACCTTAAAAAAGCATTTGAAGGTGGGGAACTCAAGGGCGATGACTTTGAGTTTGTTGCAAAAGATTCAAACAATAAAGTTGTTGGTACAGCTAAGAACAAAGAAGATGGTTCGATTACTTTTGATAACATCACTGTAGACCAGGCAGGAACATTCAACTATAAAATCACTGAAACAAAAGGTACGGACAAGACCATTACCTACAGTGATAAAACTATCACAGCTACAGTTGTAGTGGTTGAAAAAGACAACGCCTTGGTTGTAGAACAAATCAACTACTCCGATGGTCAAACTGACACAGCTACCTTCACCAACAAAAAAGAAGCTCCTAAAACAGAAAGTGCAAAAGCTACACTTCAAGTGAAAAAGCTCTTTAAAGAAGGTGAAACAAGCTTACCGTTGGCAGACGATCAATTTGAATTTGTCTTGAAAGAAGGCGAAACTACCCTTGAAACTGCTAAAAATAAAGCGAATGGTACTGTAACCTTTAAGGAACTTTCTTATACTGCAGAAGGAACACATACTTACACCATTACCGAAAACAAAGGTACGGATGCTTCTATCAACTATAGCAACCAAACTATTACTGCTACTGTCGATGTGAAGAAAGTAAACGACAAACTCGTCCCTACTGTGACTTACTCAGGTGGAGATACTGAAAAAGGTGATACCTTTACAAATACGAAAACACCTCCGACTCCACCAACACCAACTCCAGTTCCTCCAACGGAGAAACCAACAACCGCTCAATTTAAGGCGAAAAAAGTATTGGCTATCAATGGTACGAGCGATCGCACCCTAAAAGCAAATGAGTTTACTTTCCTTCTCAAGGATCAAGATGGTAAGCTCCTTGATACCAAGACAAACGATGAGAATGGGGATATTCTCTTCAATCCAGTAACCTTTAGCAAGGCTGGTACTTTCACCTACACAATCGATGAACAAAAACCAGCTTCGCCAGAATCCGCTATTGCTTATGACGAATCTGTTCATACTGTAACCGTAACTGTCACAAAAGATGCAAATGGACAATTGAATGCGGATGTGAAATACGATAGTAAGATGGATACCCTTACTTTTACCAACACGTATACACCTCCGACACCTCCAACTCCAAGTGAAAAACAAATTACCACAAGTAAAATTCTAGAAGGCCGTGACCTTCAAGGTGGGGAATTTAGCTTTAACCTCTTGGATGCAAATGGAACTGTCCTTCAAACAAAACAAAACGCTGCGGATGGTACGGTGACATTTGATCCGATTGCCTACACAGAAGACACGATTGGTACTCATCAATATACCATTAAAGAAGTCCTACCAGCTGATAAGGCAAACATCCAATATGATGAAGGGCAAGTTGATGTCACAGTTACCGTCACAAAAGATGAGGCTTCAAATGCGATCCAAGCTGTGGTTTCTTATGGTGCCAAGAAAACCTTTATTAACAAGGTCATCCCACCAACCCCACCAACGGTGAATAATCCTGAATTGAAACTGTATACCCTTAAGGTTCGGAAAGTGAATGAAAAGGGGGATTATCTTGC
>CALHVK010000055.1 GCA_938039195.1 uncultured Carnobacteriaceae bacterium | reverse complement strand
TATTAGACTTTCTTGAATCGCGAGCGATGAAAAGAAAGTCAATAAACCACTGCGCAGGGGCACTTAAACTCCTGCCAAAGCACAAACATAACACACCGCCTCCTCGTGTGGCGGATACATACAATTTATAGAAAGTAGGAAAATTAATGAGTATTGATTGGATTGTAAAAATCATTCAACAAAACTGGCAGATGTTTTTAACAGGTGCCTGGATTACACTATATATTTCGATTATTGGTACAGTTATCGGTACAATTATCGGGATGTTCATCGGATTTGTTAAAACAATTCCACTACCAGAAAAAGGACCTAAACGCATCCTTTTAAAAATTGCAGTGATTATCTTAAACTGCTATACAGAATTCTTCCGTGGAACACCGATGATCGTACAAGCGATGGTAATCTACTACGGAACAGCATTAATGTTTAATCTGAACTTAGATGTGACATTCGCTGCGATTTTCATCGTATCGATTAACACAGGGGCATATATGTCAGAAATCGTTCGTGGTGGGATTATCTCTATCGACCAAGGACAATTTGAAGCCAGCCAAGCGATTGGGATGACGCACTGGCAAACAATGCGCTATGTGATTTTCCCGCAAGTACTACGTAACATCCTCCCAGCAGTAGGGAACGAGTTCGTTATCAACATCAAAGATACTTCTGTATTGAACGTAATTTCAGTTTCAGAATTGTACTTTGCGACAAAAACAGTTGCGGGACAAAACTTCCGTTACTTCGATACATTCTTTGTAACATTAATTCTATACTTCATCATGACATTCACAGTGACTCGTATTTTACGTTACTTCGAGCGTAAATTAGACGGTCCAGATAACTATGAAGTGATTTATTCAGATCCATTGAACTCAAACTCAATGTCAGCAGTCGAAGAAAAAACTAGACAGAAAGGAAATGCATAATGAGCGGAGCAGTAATTTCCATTCAAAACTTAAGCAAAACATTCGGGAACAATGAAGTTCTTAAAGATATTTCTTTTGAAGTAAAACGAGGGGAAGTAGTAACGATTATCGGTTCCAGTGGTTCTGGTAAATCAACACTCTTACGTTGTGTAAACTTACTTGAAAAACCAACTTCAGGGGAAATTTTCTACAATGGACAAAACATTCTTGAACATGACAAGAGCATTTACGAATATCGTACTCACGTAGGAATGGTGTTCCAACAATTTAACTTGTTTAACAACTTGAACGTGTTAGAAAACTGTATTGTTGGACCAATGAAAGTGTTGAAAAAATCAAAAGAGGAAGCAGAAAACATCGCAAAAGAATTCCTTGAAGAAGTTGGAATGGCAGCGTACATCAATGCAAAACCTCGTCAATTATCAGGTGGTCAAAAACAACGTGTTGCCATTGCGCGTGCATTATCGATGCAACCAGATGTATTACTTTTTGACGAACCAACGTCAGCACTTGACCCAGAAATGGTGAATGAAGTGTTAGAAACAATGAAAAGCTTAGCGCACACAGGGATAACAATGATCGTTGTAACGCACGAAATGGGATTTGCCAAAGAAGTCAGCGACCGTGTTGTCTTCATGGATAAAGGAGTTATCGCAGAAGAAGGGACTCCAGAACAAATCTTTGAAAACCCACAAGTAGACCGTACGAAAGAATTTTTAGGACGCGTTCTAAAATAAGCGAAATATGCTATAATGAGCTAAGACAGTTTGTCTTGGCTCTTTTTTTTATGCAAGACAACAGAACCAAGTTTGAAGGAGTAACATCATGTTTGAAAGACATACAACATCACAAGAGGAGACAATGGCGCTAGGGAAACGTCTAGGCGAGCTATTGTTTGAAAATAGCTGTGTCATTCTAGAAGGAGAATTAGGCGCTGGAAAGACGACTCTGACAAAAGGAATTGCCCTTGGATTAGGCATCGACCGTGTCATTAAGAGTCCAACTTATACATTGATTCGCGAATACCGTAAGGGCCGCTTACCGCTATTTCATATGGATATGTATCGTATTGAAGAAAGTGGTGGTGCAAGCGAAGTGGGACTTGAAGAGTACTTCTATGCGGGTGGTGTGTGCGTCGTTGAATGGGCGCAGTATATCGAAGATGAACTTCCTTCAACGTTCTTAAAAGTTCAAATCGACCGTGTAGGAGACGGGGAGTCAAAACGTGTGATTCGTTTCGTTCCACACGGAAAAGAGTACGAAGAATTGATCCAACAATTGGAGGCTACAGATGAGTAAAGAACGAGAAATTACATTTGCATTACCAGTAAAAGACGATGCGAAAGCGCTACTTGATTATAGTAAAAAAGTAGGAAGTGAAACAGATTTTCTTTCCTTTGGACCAGAAGGATTGAAGTATTCTGTGGCTCAAGAAGAATTGTTTATTGAATCGCTCTACGAGAACGAAAACCAATATATGTTACTGGCAAAAGATGGAGATGAAATTATTGCCGTTGGTTCCATTGCAGGTAGCTTGCATCCTAAATTCTCACACCGAGGAGAGCTAGGAATTAGCGTATTGAAGTCCTACTGGGGGCAAGGGATTGCGACTGTGATGATGGAAGAAATGCTGGATTGGGTCGCGGAATACTCAACGCTGAGTCGTGTTGAATTAGAGGTAGTGTCTGTCAACAACAAGGCACGCCGTCTCTATGAAAAGTTTGGTTTTGAAGAAGAAGGACGACTAAAAAACGGCGTCAAAATCGGTGACGGATATGAAGATATCGTCTTGATGGCGAAACAGATTGACCGATAAGAATGAGGTGAAAGAATGAAATTTGGAATTATTGCCGCAATGGAAGAAGAGAAACGTCTGCTCGAAGAAGAGATGACGATTGAAAAAAGAACAACCGTTGCCAACTGGGAATTTATTGAAGGTACCCTTGTAGGAAAGACGATTGTCCTTGTCCAATCAGGAATCGGAAAAGTGATGTCTGCACTAGCTACCGGAATCTTAATCGACCGTTTCGGAGTAGACTTGGTCATTAATACGGGTTCTGCTGGTGGCTTTGGCACTTCTCTTGAAATCGGAGATATTGTCATTGGAACAGAACTTGCGTATTGTGATGCTGACGTGACAGCCTTTAATTACGTTTACGGGCAAATGCCAGGCATGCCAGCGCGTTTTGCCATGAATCAAGACTTTTTACCGTCTATTGAACAAGCGATTGCTAAGGTGGATTTAAAGAGCCATACGGGGCTTATCGTTTCTTCAGACAGCTTTATTCATACCAGTGAGCAAAGAAGCCATATTTTAAAACACTTCCCAGATGTGATGGCTTCGGAAATGGAAGGGGCAGCGATTGCCCAAGCGTGTCACGCGTTTGGAGTTCCATTTATCGTGATTCGTGCCATCTCAGATATTCCAGAACGCGGAACATCTGCAGTTGATTTTGATACGTTTATCGTTCAAGCTGGGAAACGTTCTGCGCAAATGGTGCACCAGCTATTGCAAGAGTGGGAAGCGTAGCTAAAGGAGTCCTAGTGTAAGGGCTAGCTTTCAGTTGACGTAATCGTGTTAGAATAGTAGTATTAAAAGGATTACGAATAAGGAGAAGAATATGGATTATACTGTATTTTCAACAGAGTTTCCGGATGTAAAAGTTTTTTACAACGAACCACTTAAAAATTATACATTTACAAAAACAGGTGGCCGTGCTGCCATTCTGATTTTTCCAAAAGATAAAAAAGAAGCAAGCCAAGTGATGCATTGGCTTCGCGAAAATGATATTCCAACGACGATTTTAGGAAACGCATCAAACGTCATTATTAAAGATGGCGGTATTAGCGGTGCTGTCATTATGTTAAACGATATGTCTCATTTAACCGTATCGGGTACACAAATCGTTGCTGAAGGCGGAGTAGCCTTAATTGATGTGTCAAAAGAAGCTGCGAAAAATGAATTAACAGGCTTAGAATTTGCTTGTGGCATTCCAGGAAGTGTCGGCGGAGCGATTTTCATGAACGCTGGGGCATACGGCGGTGAAGTGAGTGAAGTCGTTGAGTACGTGGAAGTGATTACTCCGGATGGGGAATTCAAAACTTACACAAACGAAGACTTAGACTTTAGCTACCGTCATAGCCATGTTCAAAAAACAGGCGATCTTGTGATTGAAGTTGGGTTCCGACTAAAAGAAGGCGTTCAAGAAGAGATTGACCAAAAAGTAGCGGAATTAACGCATTTACGCCAAAGTAAACAACCGCTTGAGTATCCTTCTTGCGGCAGCGTGTTTAAACGTCCCCAGGGGCATTTTACAGGAAAACTAATCCAAGACGCTGGACTTCAAGGCCATCAAATCGGTGGCGTGCAAGTCTCTAAAAAGCATGCTGGATTTATGGTGAATATTGATAACGGAACAGCAACGGACTATATGGATTTAATCCGTTATGTTCAAAAAGTGATTTTAGAAAAAGACGGCGTTGCTCTAGAGCCAGAAGTACGTATTATTGGAGAAGAGCCAACATCGAAATAGGCAAAGGAGGGGTATTGTGAAAGACGGACTGTTTAAAACAATTCTCTATACCATTCTTGGGATTGGAATTATGACAGCGTTAATGACATTAACGTCGATTACAACACCAATTGAGGGAGTATATATACAATTTGCATATGGCTACCTTGCACTCTTTGCAGGTGTTGCAGGCGCGATTCCAGCAGCCATTGTCGGTTTTACTGGGCATGTATTGTTTGATTTAATCTATACGGATCACTTGTGGCTTTCTTGGGCATTAAGTACGGGTGCGTTAGGGTTTGTATTTGGCTTTGCGATTCGTCGTAAAAGCTTACGCCAAGGAGTATTTTCACAACACGATATGGTGCGATTTAATGTCGTACAAGCGGTAGTTAATATTGCCATTTTCGGATTGATTGCGCCAACGCTCGATGTATTGTTCTATCAACAATCCACAACGATTGTGTTTACACAAGGCTGGATTGCAAGTATCGTCAACTTACTTACAGTTACTGTGTTTGGAACGATTACGTTAAAACTATATGCAAACTACAAATTGAAACAAAATAAACAGTAAAAATGCGAAATCCCGAAATTCACTTATAAGTGAATTTCGGGATTTTTGCTTTTTAGATGAAAATGTTGATTTATCAACGAAAATCGGTGTTTTTACGTGAAAACTAGACTAAAAAAATTAAAAATAAGTTTTCTGAAGGAAGTGAGAATAATTCCTATTATTGAACTTTTCGAATATAAATAACAGATTTTCAATATAAAAAAGATTGTAATGATTAAACCAAATGGGGGAGTTCTATTCTTTTGAGTGTTGAAAAGAGCTGTAAGTGAAAGTTCATTATAAGTGTTGGTTTGACACTGATTTTAAAGAAGGAGAATTATTTGGATGGTTTAATTTATAAATAAAACTATATATTTTTCAATGACGTTATTCACTATTTGAATAGCGTTTTTTTAGTGCAATTTTTTTTGAAAAAAAGTAAAAAGTAGCATATATGTTACAGTAACAAATATGTTACTTTTGGAAAAAATGAAATGTTTATA
>CALHVK010000054.1 GCA_938039195.1 uncultured Carnobacteriaceae bacterium | reverse complement strand
CTCTTGTTTTCTCAACAATAGTATACTTATTTTTCTTGTATTGTGCGAGCCAGTTATAAAGCATCGCAGGACCTGGAAGACCGTATTCAAGAGAAACTCTTTCTATACTCAAACCTTTATGTAAGACTTTATCAATCATTTCTTGTTTTATTTCTGGAGGATAATAAATATTCTTCCCTTTTTTTACTATCTCTAAACCATAACGATCAATCAATTTAATCATATAGACAAGATTTCTCGCATTTATACCGAACGTATCTGCAAGTCGTGCGTAGCTAACTCCTTGTTTTCTGAGTTCATAAATTTGAACTTTATCCTCATAAGTTAATTTCATAAAAAAGCACCCCAAAAGTTAGATTTTCTGTCTAACTTTTAGGGTGCACTTCAAATTACCATATATGATAATTGCGCCCACGTAATGTTCCAAAGTGTAACCGCGCCTAATTAGCAAGCCGTTAGAAAGCACTCTTTCCCTTGGAACTCATCCCATCATAGCGAAGCTTTTATAAGCTTGGCTTAGCATACTTCACAGCACAGTGATATTTTCAGAAGAACCAAGATAAAAGACCGTAGGCGTTCTGCAAATATAAATTTACTATACAAAGATTACGAAGAATCTTACGGATCCTATAATCGCAGTAGTGGGGGATGGTATCAAAGATAAATTAAAGGGAGTTAGGAATTGATTCCTTACTCCCTTTTTGAAGCTTTGAAGGTGCAAGACTAAGGCTTGCACCGGTACCCCATTACAGCGATTATAGAGAAATCCGTAAGGATTCGAAGTAATCTGAAATAATGAAGGTGCTCAATATTATTTATTTTTTGTACGATTTTGTCTACGCTGTTTCTGACGAATCTCTTGGCCAAGTTTTTTCTTGTAGCCAGGTTTTACTTTTTTCTTCGCCTTCTTGATCATGCCTTTGAGGCGAGGATCTAAGTCTTTGGATTGCGTGTTTTTACGTTTCTCACGACGAGAGCGGTCATAACTTTCCACAAGCTCGCCATTTTTCAATTCAACCGTTTCAAATGAAATGCCTTTTCCTTCTAATGTTTGAATGGCTTGTTCTTGATCTGGTGTGTAGAAGGTGATGGCTGTTCCTTCAAGACCATTACGTCCAGTACGGCCAACACGGTGAATGAAGAATTCTAATTCGCCAGGAATTTCTAAGTTAATCACATGAGAAACGCCTTCGATATCAATTCCACGTGCAGCAAGGTCAGTTGCGACAACGAATTGATAATCCATTTGTTGAATTTGTTTCATCACACGACGACGTTCTCTTGAAGGGATATCTCCGTGAATCGTTGCTACTTTGAAGTTATGGCTGCGAAGGTCTTTTGTCACTTCGTCCGCTTTTTGCTTCGTATTTACGAAAATAAGCACGAGGTAAGGGTGACCCATTACAAGTAACTGACGAAGAACGTCCATTGGATCTTGTGCCTTTGTCACCAGTAATTGGTTTTTAATCGTTGGTGAAACGAGTTGTGTATTCTCGATTTGAATCACCTTTGGATTGCCCAAGTATTTCTTCAAGAATGGTTTAATCTTATCTGGAATTGTTGCGGAGAAAACAGACATTTGTAAGTTTTCTGGCATACGAGACGCGATTTCATCGACAGTTTCTAAGAACCCTAAGTCAAATGTCATATCGGCTTCGTCGACGACCATCATTTGAACGGTTTGGACGAAGAGCGCATTCTCTTGCATTAAGTCGAAAATACGACCAGGTGTCCCAATCACGATATGTGGTTGTGTTTGCGTCAGTTTAGCCACTTGACGTTTTTTATCGGTCCCACCGATACATTTTTCTAATAAGATTTCTGTATCACTAAATGAAATTAATTGTGAAGCAACCGCAGTTAATTGTTCTGCGAGTTCTCGGCTTGGAACAGTAATCACTAATTGCAATTCTTGACGGCTAGGGTCGATTTTGTTGATGAGTGGTAATAGGAAACTATGGCTCTTTCCGCTCCCAGTTTGCGATTGACCAATCACAGATTCTCCTTTTAATAAAAGAGGAATGATGCGTTCTTGAATAGGTGTTGGTTGTGTAAATTTTAAGTCAGCCAATGCTTTTTGCAAATAAGGCTGTAATGCGTAATCTGTAAATTTCATGTTTTCATCTCTTTTCTTTCTCTATGTAGCGGGATTATTATACCATAAATTAACACGCTTGGGGGATTTGGGAGAGTGGGCATAATTTTTGCGTATCGTGTTTGGTGGGTGGTATGATGAATGAAGAAAGAAACAGTTTTCATAACTGTATTTAATTTTAGGAGGAATTTAGTAATGACTTATGAATTACCAAAATTAGAATACGCGTTTGACGCATTAGAACCACATTTTGATGCACGTACAATGGAAATCCACCATGACAAACATCACAATGCATATGTTACAAATTTAAACGCAGCGGTAGAAAAACACCCTGAATTATTCGAAAAAACAGTTGAAGAATTAATTAGCGATTTAAACACTGTTCCTGAAGATATCCGTGTAGCTGTTCGTAACAACGGTGGCGGACATGCAAACCACAGCTTATTCTGGACTCAATTATCTCTTGATGGTGCAAAAGCTCCAGAAGGTGCTTTATTAGCAGCAATCAACGAAGCATTCGGAAGCTTCGACGAATTCAAAGCAGCATTCGCTCAAGCAGCAGCTACTCGCTTTGGTTCAGGTTGGGCTTGGTTAGTTCTTTCTAACGGAAAATTAGAAGTTGTTTCTACTCCAAACCAAGACAGCCCTCTATCAGAAGGTAAAACTCCATTATTAGGATTAGATGTATGGGAACATGCATACTACCTAAACTACCAAAACCGTCGTCCAGACTACATTTCTGCATTCTGGAATGTTGTAAACTGGGACGAAGTAGCTCGTCGTTTTGAAGCTGCTAAATAATCAGTAAATAACGAAGACCGATGTTTCCTAAGAAGCATCGGTCTTTTTGCGTTTATATAGAATCAAGATTACTAGTAGAAGGGAAGCAAGGCTCACTAGGCTTCCTTCCAGTAAGAATGGAGTCGTATAACGATATTCGATTCGGTGAGTCCCTTTGGAGATAGTAAATCCAAGAAGGCTATCCAAAATCTTGTACGTATCTACTTCTTGACCGTTCACCCATATTTTCCATCCTTTAGAATAAGGAATCGTTGTAAGAACGGTCGAGTCTTCGAAGACCTCCATTGTTCCTGCAAAATGAGTAGCAGAGAAAGTTTCCAGTTTTAGCTCTTGTTCTTTTGTTTTTTCTAATCGCTCGTTTAAGAGAGAAGTATTTAGTGAGTAGAGATTTAGTTTAGAAAACTCAAAGCCATCATCTTTAACGGTAATGCGAAGGATTTGCGGTTGTCCTTTTTGGTTCTTGGCGACGCTGAGAAGAACGGGTTTTGATTGAACTGGATAAAAGGCATACGGTTCACCGTTTAGCGTCATCTCCAAATCTTCTTCACCCATCGTTCCCGCCATTTCTAAGTAAATCGGATCATCGGTTTCAGGAGTAAAGGTGAGTGTAATCGTACCATATTGAGTCTTGTCATCAACTTGAATGCGTTGATACACGACTGGGGAATCGATGATATTTTCGAAAGTCGTCTCATAAGAAACTCTTGTGAAAATATTTTTCGGACTTGTTGTTCCGCTAAGTGCGTTCGCCAATTGGTTTTGCATCGTAATCGGATGGTTTGTTGGCACCTTCATCGATTTCAGAATCGGTTTCATCGGATAAGCAATCGAGAGAACGTTTTGATTTGTGACAACGTGTCCCTCGTTAAAGGTTGCGATTGTTAGTAAATCTTCCAAGTCTTTTCGTTCCCAGCGCTCGTTGTAAGTAGCGTCTGTGGTTTCGATAAAGGTATTCTTGATTCCCAGTAAGGCATCTGTTAATAGCGTGCCATTGCTGTAGTTAACATAGGCGGTTCCTTGGCGAACACCGATCGCATCAAAGAATTTTTCTGTTTCTTTTTCAAAGGTAGATGAAAAATGGGATACGCCATAAGTTGGAACTTGAAGGCTATCATTTTTCGAACGAAGAATGGTTTTCTCACTGCGATAAAATTCATTTTCTGCAGGGCGTAATACGTTAGACCAGTTTGCTAATGACGATTGATAAGCCGTGAATTCAGAATTCATGACATATCCAAGTCTGGATAAGGTGATGATGCTGTTTAAAAGCAGTTCGATCACTACAAATGAAATAAGGAATTTTTGATGTGTTCTTTTGCCGCGTCCGATTAAAATGAGACCATACAAGATTCCCATTGAGAGCCCGAATCCAAGCGCGATTTGCCAGCCTTGTAGGTAGTCTTGAGGAAAGAGTATAAAACCAATGCTTGTTGCTAATACAAGGAAGAAATACACAAATGTCTCATGAATGCCAACCGCTGTTTTCTTCAGTGCCCATTGATAACCTAGAAAGATCATCCAGAAGCTAAAGAGGAATGAGAAGCGATATGAATACCAATTTGGTAGTTGTCCGGCATGCCACAGTTTATCAAACATCTCAATATTGAAACTAATGAGTAGGACAATCGCAATGAATAGCGCGTAAAGGCGTTGGGATAGTGCAATCTTTTTCTCTTTGAAGTAGCAAAGGAAACTAAACATTGCCAGGCTGCCAACGAAAATATTTGGATAGCCTTTTTGCATTTCATGGAAGTCGAAACTACCGATAAAGAGTTTTGAAGCTATCAGTAGCGGATTATATTCAGACTTTAGGCTCCAAGTGATGGTAGTCGCTGTCCCTTTACTACCAAGTAGGCTATAAAACGTTGGAAGTAGAATGACTGTAATGAGTCCAACGGAAAGGACACTATAAAAGATAAAGCGGCCAAACTGTTTTATAAAACTTTTCCATGAGAAGGAATCATTTATCATTAAATAGGCATACGGGAAATAGAGGCCTAGAAAGAGGCAAATCATATATCCAGTATAGTAGTTACTCAAAATGGTGAGCGATAAAGGAAATACATAATATAACGGATTCCGTTTTTGTAAGAGTGCATCCACGCCAAGGATGATGAGTGGAAGGCCAATAAGGGCATCTAACCACATCACATTAAATTGATTGGCTGAAAGATAACTCATAAATCCGTATGAGAGTGCAAAGAGAAGCGTCGTCCAATTTCTTTGTTTGAATTTCACATCTAGCAATACTGCAAAGCTCACTGTACAAGAAACGAGTTTCAAGAAAATAAGAAGAGAGACACCCATGGCGATGGCCGAGCGCGGAATGAGTAAAAAGAGAAGATTAAACGGACTTAATAAATAGTACGCCCATAAACTTACCATTTCCCCACCGATAGATTTCGAGAAACTATAGAAAAACTGTTCCGGATGATGCAAGAGAGTGTCTTGGTAGTAACTAAAGAAGTCGACATATTGCTGCCCAAGGTCGATTGTTAGCCATGTTCGATTTCCAAATGGGGTGATTGTAAAGAGTAGAAAAATCGCTAAAATCATCACAGCTGGAATCAAAATGCTGAGCGTATAGTATCTCTTCTTGGTCATCGTCTTTTCCATGGTAGTCCTCCTTTCTAGTCGTTACTGTTAGCATAGCATGGAAACGAGTAGCCTGCACGAAAAATTAGTCTTGAACGCAAAAAAATCTTAACCACTTTCTAACCCCTTTTTTATACAGATTAGGGCGAGATTTATGGTATACTGTTATGAGTTACTAGATGTTATATGGAGTGTATTATGCTTACTAAAAGAAAATTAAAAAAGAAAAAGAAAAAATCACATATTCCATTTCGCTTGAATTTATTATTTTTAATTGTATTCTTTTCATTTATTGCCTTAATTAGCCGTTTGGCGTATATCCAATTAGTAAAAGGAGACGAGTTTGTTGCGCTCGTACAACGTACAGAGACAACCACTGCTAAAAAATCAGTTCCGCGTGGATCGATTTACGATAGCCAAGGACGTATTTTAGTGGGAAACAAACCAAAGCTCGCTATTAACTATACAAGACCTGCAGATGTTAAAGCGTCAACGATGTTAGAAATCGCTAAGAAATTAACAACATTGATTTCTGTGGATGCTTCCGAGTTAAAAGAACGTGACTTGAAAGACTATTGGGTAGCGACAAACCCTGACAAAGTCGATAGCCTTCTAACAGCAGAAGAGAAGAAGAGAATCGCAAAAGAGAATCTCTCAACGAGTCAAACGTATGAAATGCAATTGGCACATATTCCTGCCGATGAACTCAATTATAGCGATGCCGAAAAACAAGTGATTGCTATTTTCACGAAAATGAATAGTGCGTATGCCTTATCAACAGTGACACTTAAAAATGAAGGGGTCACAGAACAAGAAGTCGCTAAAATTAGTGAACGACTTGGAGAGCTTCGCGGGGTCGATGTTGATTCTGACTGGGATCGTGAATACCCAATGGGCGATATGTTGAAGACGATTCTTGGAACCGTATCTTCTGAAAAGACGGGGCTTCCTTCGGATAAAGTGAAGTCACTTCTAGCGCAAGGCTACTCACTTAATGACCGTGTTGGAACAAGTTATTTAGAAGAACAATATGAAACAGTACTTAGCGGAACGAAGACAGTTGTAAAATCACAAACCAATACAAAAGGTGAAGTGGTGAATACGACTGAAACGTATCCAGGTAAAGGCGGGTCAAACCTTGTCTTAACGATTGATACTGAATTCCAAAAGAAAATTGAAGAGATTGCAAAGAAGTCTGTTGAAGAGATGACGGATCCTGCTGCGGACCGTGTGTATATCGTTGTAATGAATCCAAAAAATGGAGACATTCTTGGAATTACAGGGAAGAAAAAGAAATTTGATGAAAACTTTCATTCAACGGGTGTCGAAGACGATGCTCTTGGTGCCATCAATAACTCATTTGGAATGGGGTCTGTTGTAAAACCAGCAACCGTCCTATCAGGATATATGGATGGAGCCATCACGCTTGAGAATAATACGATTGTCGATGAACCGATTGAATTCGAAGCCTCTAAACCGAAGAGTTCATGGTTTAACCGTAATGGTAAAATGGAATTAACAGACTTAGATGCCTTAGAACGTTCATCAAACGTTTATATGATTAAACTGGCGATGAAGATGGGTGGACAAACAACGTACGAAAAAGGCGGACGTTTAAATATTAATCTAAGCCTATTTGACAAACTCCGTGAGTATTACGCACAGTTCGGTCTTGGTGTTCGTACAGGGATTGACCTTCCAAATGAAGGCAAAGGGTATAACGGTGGAACAGCCGATGCTTTCTCTGCACTTGACTTTGCGTTCGGTCAGTTTGACTTATATACACCGCTGCAATTAGCGCAATATATGTCTACCATTGCTAATGGTGGTACACGTATTGCCCCTCGTTTAGTAAAAGAAATTCATGAAACAAGTCCAAGTGGTGGCATTGGAAACCTTGAAGACGTTGTTCCAACGAAGATTATGAATTCGATTCAAGTAAGTAAAGAAATCTTGGATCATATTAAAGAAGGGCTATACCGTGTAACGCATGGTGAAAACGGAACGTCTGCAACGACATTTAGAACGTATTCTCCACAAGTCGCTGGTAAAACAGGGACTACCGAAGCGTTCTATTCGGGACCAAATCCAGCGTATAAAAATGAAGCCGTTGAAAATTCATCCTTTATCTCATATGCGCCATATGATAATCCAGAAATCGTAGTGGCTGTTGTTGCTCCGTATTTCAAAGATGGTTCACCATCTGACTATGCGGCTAAAGTAGCTAAACAAGTTTATGATGCTTACTTTGCAAAAACAAATAGTTCTTCACAAACGAATGAAGCGACTGTAAACTCACAAATTCGACAACAACAAAATAACCGACGTTAAAGAGAAACTGGGTGGTCGTTGTGCCACTCAGTTTTTTTGTCATTAAAGTTTAGTAAAATCAATTGTTGAAATGCTTAAAACCAATTATAATAAAGCAAAATGGAGGCGAAATTATGGACTTTACAGAAAAAACAATTCAACGAGATATTAAATATTCAGGACGCATTTTTACGGTGACACAAGATATCGTGGAATTACCAAATGGGAAAACTTCAACGAGAGACCTTGTATTCCATACAGGAGCAGTAGCAGTGCTTGTCATTCGTGACGGAAAGATGTTGCTTGTTCGTCAATATAGAAAGCCATTAGAAATGCATTTCTTAGAAATTCCAGCGGGGAAATTAGACTCGAAGGAAGAAGTGCCTCTAGAAGCCGCAAAACGTGAATTAGAAGAAGAAACAAATCTTGTTGCAAAGGAATGGGTGAAGATGATGGAAATGGTCTCAACCCCTGGATTTTGCGATGAGAAAATCACATTATTCCAAGCAAAAAATGTGACGGTCAAGGAAGATGCAAAACCTGCAGATGAAGATGAATTTGTCGAAATCTTATGGATACCACTCGAAGAAGTGATGGAAAAAATCCAGGCTGGCGAAATTGCGGATGCGAAGACGATTATTGCGGCACAGTATGCTTGGATGCATAAAGGAGAATAATCAATGCCAAATGAACCTTTATTAACGAGAAAATCGTATAAAGAGCAATTAGAAAAACAAAATAGAGAGTTAGAAGAACTAGAAGCACAGAAAGAGCGAAGAGACAGTCGTGGGAGGGCTTTTGAACGAGAAGAACAGTTGCATGCTGAACGTGAAGAAGAAAGCCTACAAGTACAACGTACACCAAAATCAGGACTCAGAAAATACAATCATTTCTTAAACGTATGGCTTGTTTCAGTCGTGATTCTATTAATTATTGTACTTGCGATACAAATGTTTTTCTAACTGTGGTTTAACTTTTAAATAAATGATATATTTAATATTATAAGGAATATTCATGAAGAAAGGATTAGTGTTTAATGCAATTAAAAAAATATTTGTTGCCATTTGTCACTAGTTTGTTTTGTACAATACTAGTTTGGCAATCCATGGTGACTTCGGTTATTCAGGGAATACCTTTTTCAGATGCCAGTATCTTTGAATATTTTGGGTACGCTATGACTAGAGGAGACATGATGTATCTGAATATGTTTGATCATAAAGGGCCTTTTGTCTTTTTGATTAATTATCTTGGTTATTCACTGAGTGGTGCCTTTGGAATTAAGATGCTGTATCTTTTATGTACATTTCTATTCTTTTATCTAACATATTTGATAGCAAAGCTTTTTACCGGCGCAAAACAATCTGTTTTAGTAACAGTTATCAGCTTTTTCATTTATCAAAGATTCTTTGATGGGGGATGGAGCTTGGAAGGCTTCATTGTTCCATGTATTAGTTATGGTTTGTTGGTCTTTCTAAAGTTTTTCCTAGATAAAAAAATTAACAAATGGGAAATGATTGTTTCAGGTGTTATGTTTGCAATAGTATTTTTTACGAAGGCAAACATGGTAGGACTTTGGGTCATTTTTTGTTTCTATGCACTTGTTTATTGCCTTTATTTGAAAAAAAACAAAGAATTAATAACTTTGGTTACTAATTTTTTAATTGGCGTTTTAGTAGTGACGATACCATTATTAATCTATTTATATGTTAATGGTGCTCTATATGATATGTTCTATCAGTCAATCCTTGTTAATTTAATCTATACTGGCGAGTCTAATAGTGGATCAAAACGTGCAATACTTAAATGGTATATCGAACAAACGAATTTATTACAAATCAATATTGCAGTTGTAATTTCTATGTTCTTTTCTTGGAGAGAGTATAAACTTAAATCTGTTTTCTATCATGTTGCATTTGCTTTTTGTGTTTTACTAGCTTTAATTTCAAAAAGAAGTTATGGACATTATATTGTTGTAGTTATACCACTTATGATTCCATATTTAGCTTATTTTTTCAAAGTTATATCTGAAAAAATGTCATTTAAAGTATTTATGCTAGCCGCGTTAAGTCTGTTCCTTATTTTTCAATCAGATATTAATACATTTAAAGAGAGTAGATCTAAAAGATATAGAAATTCTTCTTGGAAACAACAACTTGTTGCAGAATACATTAAAGAGAATACTAATGAAAGTGACAGAATATACACTCACCGCCAAAATGGTACAATATACTTATATAGCGAAAGACTATCGAGTACTAAATTTTTCTTTATACCTTCCCTAACTGATGAATCTCCTTTGATGCCTGATTTTGAAAAAGCAATGAGAGAGAATATGCCGAAATATATTGTATTTGATACTGAATGGGATTATGAAAGATTAACGGACGATTATATTAAGAAACTAATCAAAGAGGATTATGTTTTAGAAAAGCAATTTGATACAGTTTCAGTATATAAATATAACAAATGATAAAAATTAGGAGAAAAGAATGAACAGAAATAATCCAATTTTATATATTGTGATTCCTTGTTATAACGAAGAAAAGGTACTACCTTATACAAATCCAATGTTTATTGAGAAGATTGAGTCTTTAATCAATACTGGACAAGTACATCCAAATAGCAAAGTGATGTATGTCAATGACGGTAGCAAAGACAAAACATGGTCACTGATTCAACAATATGCAAAAGAAAATAGTCATGTTGTTGGTATTGCACAAAGCAGAAACCGTGGACACCAAAGTAGTGTTTTAGCAGGGATGGAAGAAGCTGCGAAATTTGCAGATATCGTCATTACCATTGATGCGGATGGACAAGATGATATTAACTGTATGGATCAAATGGTGGCCGAATATAAAGACGGTTCAGAGATTGTGTACGGGGTTCGTGATAATCGTGATACCGACTCAGCGTTTAAGAGAATTACAGCTGAAGGATTCTATAAAGTGATGCATCTTTTTGGAGCGGATGTTGTCTTTAATCATGCGGATTATCGTCTTGTTTCTAAGCGTTTTATTCAAGAATTAAAGAAATTCAAAGAGGTAAACTTATTCCTTCGTGGGATTATGCCTCTTGTTGGATTTAAGTATTCCTATGTGACTTACAAACGTCATGAACGAATTGCTGGAGAAAGTCACTATCCACTTTCTAAAATGCTTGGTCTAGCAATGGATGGTATTACTAGCCTATCTATTAAACCTATTCGCTTGATTACTAGCTTGGGAGTTATGACTTCATTTTTTAGTTTTTTGTTGATCATCTGGGTTTTGTGGAGCAAATTTGCTGGTAATGTAGTAGCTGGATGGGCCAGTACCTACGCCATTGTAAGCTTACTTGGCGGGGTTCAACTCATTAGTCTTGGTGTAATTGGGGAATATATCGGAAAAATCTATCTAGAAACGAAACAACGTCCAAGATATATTATCAGCGACCGCACCTATGATGATAGTGATGAGTAACCCAACCTCAAAACTTGAAAACTTTTGAAATTCTGATATAATAGAACTACTCAAGGGAGTAGCTGGCGGGAAACCGCGATAGTGTCGTCATTACGAATTATTTCCGGCACTATATTAAACAGCGAGAC
>CALHVK010000053.1 GCA_938039195.1 uncultured Carnobacteriaceae bacterium | reverse complement strand
AGTCCGCACGACTGCAAGCAGTCCCTTGCGGCTAACCTGCGAACCGTCATCGCCTCTAAACGCTTTTCCTCACATCCTGTTATTTCATCTGATTCGAGAACACATCCAACTGTGCGGCGATGTCTTGGAATTCTGCATAGTCGTCCATAAAGATTCCATTTTGCATTTCGCCACTCACCATTTCGCGAGGGAAGTAGAGGCGTTCATCACCACGTACTTTTCCGGAAATAGCTTCTACAATCGAGCTGACTTGAGAAAGCTCGACCATATTGCCGTTGCGTTCTACAAGCTCGATTTGCGTTCTTGGTTTAATCGAATCTGGACGATAGAAATCGTACGGTAAGTCGAAACTGTTGTTAATCGCAGTGTAGTACTCTGGGTCGAAGCCAACTGCTTCTACGATTTGTTTCATGCGCTCGATTTGGGCACCGTCGTTTTTACGGTTAAATGGCACTGATTTGAACGGACGACGGTTGATGAAACGATCCGACAAGTCGCTCAAGATGGCATCTTCTTCTAGTAACCAGTGAGAGAAGTATGTGTTCAATACGCCATCATCGAGACGTAAGTAGTCTTCCAAAGTCCATGTTCCCTCGAAGAAAGGCTTCAAGAACGTTGCAGAGTGTCTTAATGGATTCAATTCTGAGTGGTAGCAAGCGGAAGCGCGTTTTAATAAATGATTTAACACGACTTCCATCCCACGAGAAACTGGGTGGAAGTACACTTGCATATACATTTGATAACGACTTACGATGTAGTCTTCTACCGCGTGCATTCCTGAATACGTAAATGCAATGCCGCCTTTATACGGACGAATCACACGAAGAATACGCGTAAGGTCGAAAGTTCCGTAGTTTACCCCAGTGAAATAAGCGTCACGAAGCAAGTAGTCCATACGGTCCGCATCGATTTGACTCGAGATCAATTGCACCACTTGAGGGTTTGGATGTGTTTTTTGAATCACGCTAGCCACTTCTTGCGGGAAAGTAGGAGAGACTTTACGTAAAATCTGATTGACTTCCGTTTCCTCAGACAAAATGATGTCGATAGTGATTTGTTCATGGTTTGTATCAAAGATTTTCTCGAAAGTATGGGAGTATGGTCCATGCCCAATGTCATGCAAGAGGGCGGCGCAGAGCACAACAAGGCGATTGCTGTCGTCCCATAGGCCATCTCCTTCTTCTTTAGTCGCATAGTTACGAGCAAAGTTGTCGCAAATACGACGGGCGATTTCATATACCCCTAAAGAGTGAGAGAATCGTGAGTGTTCCGCTGTATGGAAAGTATACATGGAAGCTCCGGTTTGTTTAATTCTGCGGAGTCGTTGTAATTCACGACTATTAATCAAATCAAGAATAATTGGATGTTGCACGTGGATATAATCGTGCACTGGGTCACGAAATACTTTTTCACGTTTAAATGCTTCAGTCATGCGATTAACGCCTTCTTTCGGTTAGATTGTGAATAATACTCATAAGCACTTTCAGTTTATGCTATTTTTGGTAGAAAAGCAAGAGGGTGAAGCTTTTGAAAAGCTTTTATACCGCGTTTTATAACCGATTATTGTCTTTTCACAAAACGCTCGAGTGCTTTTTGGAATTCTGGAGTGTGAAGAAAGTCTGTTTCGTTTTCTTCCAGCGTACACCCAAGTTTCGTTAATGCTTGTAGGATGCGAACTTGCACGTCTTCAATCGTAAGGTCGATTCCAAGCGCGTCACTAATATTCCACATACTGTCGGCGTTGACTTCTGGGAAATGCCATTTCGTCTCTTCCCCTTGAAGTGCGTGATCATAGAAATCACGAACAACAAGTCCTCGACGGTTTTGGTCTCCATAGACGCTTAAGTAAATCGAAACGCACACCACATCTTTCAAGCGGCGCTGCGCAATCCCGGCGATTTTACGCTTTTGAATGCTAAGGTCATAGTCTCCTGGACAGTAGGAGTCTGCGACTTCAAAAGCTTGAATTCCACCAAGGGCCTCTGCTTCTGGGAAAGCGGCTTGAATGAGTTGTTGCATCCATTCATAGGCTTCGTTAATCGTCGGCATTTGTTGGTTTTTAAAGAGAAGGCTAATGTTTAAGATGCCTTCGTTACTCACAACGGCCAGTCCACCTGCTTGGCGCACAATCGGTGTAAATCCGTTGGCACGCATTCTTTCTAGTCCTTGTTCCAGATAAGGAACCTTTGTATCGGTCATCCCAAGAATCACGATATCTTCAAGTGTCCAGAAGTGAACGAATGGCCCCGTTTCTTCTTTTGTGAGATGACGAATCAGCGTCTCATCGAGCGCAAATGGCGTCAGCATTTCTTCAAGTTTTTCAGTTTTTGGAATTTGTGTCGCAACCAATTGAATGGTTTGCTGTTGGATAGGTGATTGAGTCATACGATTCTCCTTTAGAGTTCTTCGTGTTTTATTATAACAAAACTTCGCGTGATGGTCGTGTTGGAGGCCGTTTTTAAGCCATTTCTTAGGAATTTATTAAGTAAAAGTCAAGAATCGTAAAAATTACTAGCAAAAATGATCTATTTTTAATACGATAAGGTAGAAAAAGAATGAAAAGAGGGAATGCTCATGAAAATTTTAGTAGTAGATGATGATCGCGAAATCGTTGAATTATTGACGATTTACTTAAAGAACGAAAATTATGAAATTGTAAAAGCCTATGACGGGAAACAAGCTCTTGAAAAATTAAAAATGTATCCAGATATCGATATGATTATCTTGGACATTATGATGCCACGCTTAGACGGAATCTCAGTGGTGCATGAAGTGCGTAAAGAAAATGCACAATTGCCAATTCTATTATTAAGCGCGAAATCAACAGATATCGATAAAATCCAAGGGTTAACAAATGGTGCCGACGACTACGTTACAAAACCATTCAATCCACTTGAAGTTATTGCGCGTGTGAAATCATTATTACGTCGCTCAACGATTACTCAAGAAGGTCCTGCCAACGAAGAAATTACAATTGGGCCTTTAACGATTAAGAAGGAATCTCACCAAGTGACAACAACAGATGGCACTGAAATTCAATTAACAGTACTAGAATTTGGAATTCTATACTTACTTGCGAGCCATCCAAACCGCGTATTTAGTGCAGATGAAATCTTCGAAACGGTATGGCAACAAGAAAGTATCGTTTCAACGAAAACAGTTATGGTACACGTAAGCCACCTTCGCGATAAAATTGCCGAAGCGACTGGTGGAGAAAAAGTCATTGAAACAGTATGGGGAGTAGGCTACAAGATTGAAGACAAATAATAAAAAAGTTCTTCCATTTCGAAAAGTCAAAAACGAACCGACACTCTTAACGCTCACGCCAAAGGAAATCAGCGAACTCGTGTTAGAAGGAATCGTGACACTATGTATCGTGTTCCTATTGTACTTAGGAATTCTTGTGATGGTCAGCCAACTCATTAACGAGCCAGGGTTCATCTCTGTGGAGTTCTCCGCTCGTGAGGTGTTCCATATTGAACGCGAACAAGTGCTTTTCTATAAGAACATCTTCACGATTACATCCATCGTTTTTGCAGTGGCGTTTACTTATTGGCGCTTGATGCGAAGATACCAACAAATGCAGTTAAACCATATTTTGGAGGAGTTGCATTTGATTGCGGAAGGACAGTACGATCGACGTATTCCGTTCCGTTTATCAGGAGATATGGGGCAAGTCGTAAACTCGATTAACCGCTTGGTCGATTCGACCGTGAATGCGCTAGAGGATGAACGTGCGATTGAGAAATCGAAGGACGAATTGATTACCAATGTATCGCACGATATTCGTACACCGTTAACCTCGATTCTTGGGTATCTTGGACTGATTGTCAATCAACCAAATGTCGATAGTGCCGATGCGAAGCGCTATGCGGAAATCGCGTATTCGAAGGCGGAGCAAATGAAATTACTCGTGGACGACTTATTCGAATATACGACGACGCGTCCAAATGGAGCACCGCTTCGACTCAATGATATTCCAATCGTGAATTTCTTAGAGCAAGTAGCAGCGGACTTCGAGCTTGAGGCGCAAAAACGCAAAATGGCGATTGAAGTCTTACCGAATAACCGTGATGTGGTCCTTGAACTCGATGCCGAGAAAATGGTGCGCGTGATTAATAATCTCTTATCGAATGCAATTAAATACGGCTACGAAGATTCTGTCATCACGATGGAAGTCTTAAAAAACGATGGTGTCATTACGATTGCCGTTCGAAACGCCGGAGATCCGATCTCGAAAGAAGTGTTGGAACAACTCTTTGCACGATTCTATCGCGCAGAAGCCTCACGTTCCAAAGAAACAGGTGGAACAGGACTTGGCCTTGCGATTGCCGAAAACATTGTACAGTCGCATGGCGGGATGATGTATGCCGAATCTGAAAACGGACAAACAAGCTTCTATGTATGCTTGCCGGAAGAAAATCAAGGTTCAATCAAAAAATTTAAAGAAAAACTCAAATAACCAGAAGGAGGCAGAAATGCTTTCCTCTGGTTATTTTTATTCGCAAAAAGGCCCTAGAGTTGATACTATGAAAGAGACGTAATGGAGGGAAAAATATGAAATTAGCAACGTGGAACGTGAACGGAATTCGTTCGGTATTAAATAAAGGTGCTCTACAAGAGTATGTATTAGAAAGTAATCCAGATATTTTATGCCTACAAGAAACAAAGGCGCAACAAGAACAAGTGGAACTCGGAATGGAGTTTAGCGAGTATGATGTGTATTTCAACTCGGCTGTGAAAAAAGGCTATTCTGGGACAGCTATCTTCACCAAAGTAAAACCTTTATCGGTGACGTATGGAATCGGCATTGAAGAACATGACCAAGAGGGACGTGTGATTACAGCCGAATTCGAGAAATTCTACTTAGTAACCGTCTATACACCAAATGCCAAGCGCGACTTATCCCGTCTAGCCTACCGCCAAGTTTGGGAAGATGATTTCCTTGCATACATCAAGAAGCTAGAAGAGACAAAACCTGTTATTTTCTGTGGCGACTTGAACGTGGCACATAAAGAAATCGACTTGGCCAATCCAAAAACGAATACGATGAATGCTGGATTCACTAAAGAAGAACGCGCAAAATTCGACCAAGTTGTATCAAGTGGCTTAGTGGATGCGTTCCGCTACTTACATCCGGACACAGTAGGAGCGTATAGTTGGTGGAGCTACATGGGTGGCGCTCGTGCACGAAATATCGGATGGAGAATTGACTATTTTGTCGTATCTGAGGTTCTCGCGCCGCTTCTTAAAGAAGTCGATATTCGTAGCGACGTCACAGGGAGCGACCACTGTCCAGTAGAAATCGAAGTAAAACTATAAGAACGTTTGTTCGCACGTAGAAAGTTTGATACAATAGAGGTATCGATTAAAAAAGAGGTATAGAAATGGCAAAAGACCATATTTTCGTGCACGGTGCACGATCTCATAATTTAAAAAATATTGATGTGAGCATTCCTCGTGACAAGTTTGTCGTGATTACAGGACTATCAGGGTCAGGGAAGAGTTCGCTTGCGTTTGATACATTATACGCAGAAGGGCAACGTCGTTATGTAGAGAGTCTATCTGCATACGCACGTCAATTTTTAGGGCAAATGGACAAACCAGACGTGGATAGTATCGACGGTTTGAGTCCAGCGATTGCCATTGACCAAAAAACAACGTCACGAAATCCGCGTTCAACGGTTGGTACGGTGACGGAGATTAATGACTATTTACGTTTATTATATGCGCGTGTGGGGAAACCCATCTGTCCAAATGACGGAACACCGATTGAAAGCCAGTCCTTAGAACAAATGGTAAACCGTGTCATGGCGATGCCGGAGAAGACGAAGATTCAAGTGTTAGCGCCAGTTGTCGTTCAAAAGAAAGGCGAGCATAAGAAAGTCTTCGAGAAGATTCAAAAAGACGGTTATGTGCGTGTGCGCGTGGATGGCGAGATGCATGAAGTCACAGAAGAATTCAATCTCGAGAAGAACAAGAAGCATAATATTGAAATCGTCGTAGACCGTATCGTCGTAAGCGATAAGAGTCGTTCGCGTCTATTCGATTCGATTGAAGCAGCCCTTCGTTTAGCAGAAGGCTATGCGATTGTCGATGTGATTGGTGGGGAAGAACATCTCTTCAGCGAACACCATTCATGTCCGATTTGTGGATTTACGGTGGGCGAATTAGAGCCACGTCTCTTCTCATTCAATGCGCCGTTTGGAGCGTGTCCTGAGTGTGACGGTTTAGGGTCAAAACTCGAAGTTGACTTAGATTTAATCATTCCAGATAAGAATTTAACGCTGGAAGAAGGAGCGCTTGTTCCGTGGAATCCCATTAGTTCGAACTACTATCCAACGATGCTAGAACAATTTTGTAAACAATTCAAGATTCCGATGAATATTCCGTTCGAGAAATTGACGCAGTCGCAAAAGAATATGGTGTTATACGGTTCAGGAGATGCGACCTTCAAGTTCCATTATGAAAATGAATTTGGTGGCGTGCGTGATGTCGAAATTCCTTTTGAAGGGGTTGCCGTGAATGTAGAGCGCCGTTACCGTGAAACGAATAGTGATTTCACGCGTGAACAAATGCGTCAATATATGGCAGAATCCGAGTGTAAGAGATGTCATGGTTTCCGTTTAAATGAACAGGCATTGTCTGTCAAAGTCGGAGGCAAAAACATCAGTGAAGTGTTGGCACTGTCTGTAGATGATGAGATTGATTTCTTCAAGGACTTACACTTATCTGAAACTGACGAGCAAATCGCTGCTCCAATCTTAAAAGAAGTAAGCTCTCGTTTGAAATTCTTACGCAATGTTGGGTTGCAATACTTAACATTGAGCCGTGCTGCTGGAACGTTATCAGGGGGAGAAGCGCAACGTATTCGTTTAGCGACGCAGATCGGTTCAAACCTTTCGGGAGTGCTCTATATTTTAGATGAGCCATCGATTGGACTTCACCAACGCGACAATGACCGCTTAATCGAGTCATTGAAGAGCATGCGTGACCTTGGAAACACCTTGATTGTCGTAGAACATGACGAAGACACGATGCGTGCTGCGGACTACTTGATTGATATCGGTCCAGGTGCAGGTGAATTCGGTGGTGAGATTATCGCAGCTGGAACTCCAAAAGAAGTGGAGAAGAATGCTAAATCGCTGACAGGTCAATATTTAGCCGGTAAAAAATATATTCCAGTTCCAAGCGAACGTCGCAGGGAAGATAAGGGCTGGATCCATTTAGAAGGTGCTGCGGAAAACAACTTACGCGGCATCGATGTGGATGTACCACTTGGACGTTTTGTGGCTGTGACAGGGGTATCGGGTTCTGGAAAGAGCTCGCTTGTCAACAGCGTATTGAAGAAAGCTTTAGCGCGTGAGATTACGCGTACGAAGGAAAAACCAGGGAAGTTCAAGAGCATTTCTGGATTTGAGAGCCTCGATAAGATTATCGATATTGACCAAAGCCCAATCGGAAGAACCCCACGAAGCAATCCAGCGACGTATACGGGTGTATTTGACGATATTCGTGATTTATTTGCGACTACAAACGAAGCCAAAATCCGTGGATACAAGAAAGGTCGCTTCAGTTTCAACGTGAAGGGTGGACGATGCGAGTCTTGTAAAGGGGACGGCATTCTGAAAATCGAGATGCACTTCCTGCCAGACGTATATGTGCCGTGTGAAGTGTGCCACGGAACGCGTTATAACTCTGAAACGCTCGAAGTGAAATACAAAGGAAAGAGTATCGCGGATATTCTTGAATTAACGGTCGAAGAAGCGGTGGAATTTTTCCAAGCCGTACCAAAAATCAAACGTAAATTACAAACGATTAAGGATGTCGGACTTGGCTATGTCACCCTTGGCCAATCTGCCACAACGCTCTCTGGAGGAGAAGCGCAACGGATGAAGTTAGCCAGCGAACTCCAACGTGTCTCAACCGGCAATACCTTCTACGTGCTCGATGAACCAACAACTGGATTGCATACGGACGATATCGCACGACTACTTGAAGTGTTGAATCGTTTAGTCGAAGCAGGAAATACCGTGCTTGTCATCGAACATAACTTAGATGTGATTAAGACCGCTGACTATATCATTGATATGGGTCCAGAAGGCGGTAGCGGTGGTGGACTTGTCATTGCGACAGGGACGCCTGAAGAAGTGGCGAAGGATAAAAATAGCCATACGGGTCGTTATTTAAAACGCGCCTTAGAAGCAGCCGCATCGCATAAAAAGAAGTAGAAATTTACGAGAAGAGATAGTTTGACGAAGGTAGTTATGCTATACTCAACATAGATCATTTCTCAGGGGGAAACTTGAATGAATATGAAGGAATTAGTCGGCAAGAAAGCCGCAGAATATGTAGAAAGTGGAATGACGGTTGGTCTAGGAACTGGTTCGACAGCCTACTATTTTGTAGAAGAAATCGGTCGCCGCGTGAAAGAAGAAGGTCTTGAAATCGTGGGAGTAACGACTTCTTTAGCAACGAAGAAACAAGCAGAAGCGCTTGGAATTCCATTGAAGAGCGTGGATGAAGTGGACTATATCGACGTAACAATCGACGGCGCAGACGAAATCGCTCCAGATTTTTCAGGAATCAAAGGTGGCGGCGGTGCGTTATTATTCGAAAAAATCGTTGCCGAACAATCAAAGAGTGTTATCTGGATTGTAGATGAATCAAAAATGGTCGACTACTTAGGTCGTTTCCCATTACCAGTGGAAGTGGTGCCTTATGGGTCACTTCAATTATTCAAACGTTTTGAAGCGCTAGGATACAAACCCACATTCCGCGAACGTGACGGAGAACGTTACTTAACCGATAGCAAAAACTACATTATCGACTTGGATGTTTATCCAATTAAAGACCCAATCGCATTTGGAGAAAAAATCAAAGGCATGACAGGTGTGGTAGAGCAAGGTCTCTTCACAAACATGACGGATATCGTGCTTGTAGGAACTCCTGATGGGGTTGTCGTAAAACAATTCTAAAAAATAACCGCTTAGAGTCAGCATGGATGCATGATTCTAAGCGGTTTTTGTTATAGTTAACCGTGTCGAATTGCACACGGTTATGATGCACTTTTTCAATTTGTGTTCGAAAATCAAGGCGGAGTGTGCTATACTAGTAAAGATTTAGTATTGAAAGGATCTGATAAAATGTCATCATTCATGGAAAAAAGAAAAGGATTGCTGTGTACATTTGCTATAGCGGTTGTCTCAGTCATGCTCGATAAGCTATTCCCAATCATCGGGAGTGCGGTATTTGCTATTATTTTAGGGATGGTCTTGAACCAATTTTGGAAAATTCCAAGTGATTTTAGACCGGGAATCAATTATTCAGCGAAAAAATTATTAAATTACTCTATTATCGCGCTAGGATTTACAATGTCGTTTGCGCAAGTGAGTCAAACAGGTGCGTCGTCGTTCCCAGTGACCATCGTGACCATCTCGATTGCGTTTCTAACAGCGCTACTTGTAGGAAATTTCTTCAAATTGTCTCGTCCGCTGAAGATTCTTGTTGGATTTGGGACTGCGATTTGCGGGGGCTCTGCGATTGCGGCAGCTTCACCGATTATTAAAGCAGAAGATGATGAGGTCGCGTTGTCGATTTCAACTATTTTCCTATTCAACGTCGTCGCGGTATTCCTATTCCCGTTTTTAGGGCACTTGATGAACATGGACGCGTCGCAATTCGGACTTTTCGCAGGAACAGCAATTAACGATACATCAAGCGTGGTCGCAGCCGGTGCCAGTTATAGTGCGGAAGCCCTAGAAATCGCGACAATCGTAAAACTTACTCGTGCGTTGATGATTGTTCCAGCGTGTCTGGTATTATCATTCATCGAAGCACGTCGCATGAAACAAGAAGGACAAAGCGTTCAATGGAAGAAAATCGTGCCAATGTTTATCATCTGGTTTATGGTCGCTTCCATCATTACAAGTGTGGGATTATTCCCAAGTTTCCTTGTACCGTATGCAAAATTAGCGTCTAACTGGTTGATGGCGATGGCATTAGCAGGTATCGGAATGCAAGTATCCTTCCAACACTTCAAAGAAGCAGGGGCAAAACCAATCTTAACCGGTTTAGCTACTTGGTTTATGGTGACTGTCACTAGCTTAATCATGCAGTACTTCGTTTTATAGAAAGGACGCCGTATGAAAAGATTATTGGGACTCGGGTTTTGGATTAGTGCCTTGTACTTTATCTTATATACGAAAATTCCAGCTCTACAAGCCTTCGTGAATACTCCAGCAGGGCCGTATGTGCATGTCGCGATGGTTATTTTACTCATCGTGGGGATTTTCTTCTACGTACTGCGCATTATCCATTACTTATTTTTTCCATAGAAGTAGAAAACAGCTTAGGCACTGCCTAAGCTGTTTTTGTTTTAACGTTGTGCAAGATGTTTCCAATCAATCCCGCGGGCATCACACCAGTTTTGGATGCTTGGTGCGACCACGATAGGAGCTTGTTGGAGACTAGAAATACTATCCGCACCGACAAGCGTTAAGATCGTTGTCAGTTGCTCTTTCCATGTTTGAACAGTAGTAATGGCGTCTGGAAGGGAGTCGTCTTTACGTACGAGATGCAACATTTCACCAGACAATCCGACAAGACTGGCTCCAAGCGCGAAGCATTTGGCCATGTCCATTGGTGTCTTCACACCGCCGGAAGCGATGATTGGGGTGCGGCTTCCTTGGGCTTCCATAAGCGACGTCAAGGTCGTTTGCCCCCAGTCTTCTAGGAAATCGAGTTTATCATCCTTGCGACGGCCGTTTTCGATTTTGGCGAAATTCGTACCTCCAGTACCGCTAATGTCGATAGCAGCAACTCCGAGACTCTCTAGTTGCGCAATGGCTTCACGGCTAAATCCGAATCCGACTTCTTTGACGATAACGGGAACGGCACTCACTTTGACGATTTCTTCGATGTTTTTAAGCCAATTGCTAAAGACGCGGTCTCCTTCTGGCATCACCAGTTCTTGTGCACGGTTGACGTGAATTTGAATCGCGTTTGCTTCGATGATATCGACAGCGCGTTTAGCAGCCTCAGCATCGTAATGCGCACCAAGGTTCGCAAAGAGGATTCCATTTGGATTTTCTTGGCGAATGACCTTGAAGCTTTGTGCACTTTCAGGAAATTTCATCGCGATACTCATCGAACCGGTAGCCATTGCCATGCCTGTTTCACGTGCCAAGATGGCTAAGCGCTGGTTTAACGCAGTCGTGAGTGGACTTCCGCCCGTGATGGCATTGATGAAAAATGGAACGTCGAAGGTGAGTCCAGCAAGTTTCGTCTGTAGCGACACATCAGCCACATCCACCGTTGTGAAGGGATGATGCACGAAGCGCGTTTCCACGAATTCGGGAGTGCTCGTTGCACGGTATTGCTGGTTCGCGTGACCTACATGCTCGTCCTTTCGATTCATTTGTTGTTGAAATAAATCCATCATTAATCTCCTTTACCAGGCTTCTGCGATGGTGAGCGGAAGCACTTGAATTTGAGCCTTGGCCCATTGAGTGTCAATTTGTTGTCTTTGAGTTTCGTTTTGTGTAAAGCAAATCCCGCAGTCGCCACCACCAGCGCCAGATGTTTTTGCGCAGGCGCCATTTTGTTCTGCGATGTCGCAGAGTGTTTGTAGTGCGGGTGTTTCGATCTCTAGCTGCATTTCTTGTGCAAATTCATTTAATAGTGCACGGTTCGAACGGATGCCTTCTTGTATGGCTGGAATATCTTGTTCGTTCCAAGCGCTTTGTAGGCCTTGAATGATAGTGTGACTCTTTGAAAGAAATTCTTTGTAAAAGATACTATCGGTTTCGACTTTCCGTTTCTTCTCAGTAGCCTGAATGAGTGAATCTGTGATAGCCACTTGTCCCGTCCATCCTACTAAGAGGGTGAAGTTGGGAATTTCTGGAAGACGTTCAATGGTGAGGTCTTTCCAGTCAGAATCACAAATAGCTTTCATCGAGTCGCTTTGTAATTGTTCGAGTAAATCGCTTCGGTCTGGGCTTGTGTAATACACCATTCCTCCAAAAGAAGAGGCGGCGATATCTCCAAAGGATCCACGTTGCAATAAGCGGAGATTCGTTAAAACACTTAGCTTATAGACGAGTAGCGGCGTACGTGGAGTCTCATAGAAATCAAGAACGGCTTGAATCGTTGCGACTACTACGGCACCACTGGAACCGAGGCCGTATTTAATGCCACGCTTAGCGTCATCGAGTTCACTTGTAATCGAAAGCGAGTAGAGGGCAAATGCTTCCTTGTCACTTTCTCGGACATATTGTTCAGCCACCAGAATTGCTTCTTCGACCAATTTGTAGGGATGATCTGCCTTTGCCTGAAACAGTTCTCCTTCGCGAGACCATTCCACAACGACGTCTGGATTTTGCGTAGAGGTTAAGGTTCCTACACTAGTAGCTTTATCGATGGTGACGGTTAAGTAGCGCGACACTGCTGCAACAATGGCACCGTGACCAGGTTCGATAACCGCATATTCTCCGGCGATAAAGAGTTTACCGGGAGCTTTTGAAGTAATCGTCACGCGCTCACTTCCCTTCGAAAGCAGCACGAGAAGCGTTCCATTCGTCTTCTGTCAATGTGCGAATGCCTTCTCCTGGAAGCGTAGGAATGAGTTTTTCACTCGGGAATACTTTACCAAGCTCTTCTAGAATTGCAGGAATATCACTCGCCTTGCAGATGACTTTGACGTTTGGCCCAGCATCCATCGTGAAGTAGGCCGGAATACCTCGTTTTTCTCGAATCATGCGAATCGTTTGTTGGGCGATAATACTCTCCGGTTCGAAATAACAGAATGGAGGGTTGCTTGCTAGCATCGTAGCGTGCATTTTCATGCCGTTGAATTCCGCAATAGAGCCGATGCGATGAATGTCGCGGTCCTTGATGGCTTCTTTGATGTCGGCTAAATCAGTCGCCGCTGAAGTGACCCAACCTTCGTAAAACGGAGAAGTAGAAACGGTCAATTCCATGCCGGCACGACTCGAAATCTTCTTCTCGGCCGCACTCACGACGATAATAATCATCCCGATGTCAAAGTTCGCATCGTCGACGGGGATGGCCATGCTGTTCTCGTTGGAGTCTCCTTTATTCCATTCGACAAATCCGCCAAAGAGACTACGAGTAGCACTGCCGCTTCCACGACGCGCGTAAGTCGATAGTTTTTGGGCAGGCATGTAAAGACCTGTCGCTTCGTTCATCGCACCTGCCAGTGCCGCAAAGGCGGAAGCAGAGCTCGCAAGGCCTGCTGCTGTTGGGACGAAGTTTAGGCTCTCCACACGAGCACGACGATGGTCTCCTGTTTCAGTGCGGAACAAGTCTAAGAAGCGCGTAATTTTAGCCGTCGCCGCTTCGTCTTGTCTGGCACCGTTCAGGTAGAACTCGTCTTGCGTTAACGCGTCGGTGAGTTCGACTCTAGTATCTGTATAAAAGGCTTCAAGGGTCAAAGAAAGGCTACTATTCATTGGAATAAAGAGCTCCTTATTTTCCTTGCCCCAATATTTAATCAGTGCGATATTCGTATGCGCACGCGTGATTCCAATGTTCGATGTCATTTGGTGTTCTCCTTTTTCGCCAGCGACTGAATCCAGACCGCCTGCGCTCCTTGTTTCATGAATTGTTCTTGTAAATGAAGGGCATCTTCCTCGGTTTCAACGAGGGCAATCATGCATCCGCCAAGGCCGCCCCCTGTGACTTTTGCCCCAAGCGCCTTGTTTTGATGGGCCGTATCGACGAGTGTATCGATGACGTCATGCGACACGCCGAGTTGTTGGAGGCGCTCATGGTTTTCACTCATCAGTTTCCCCAGTTTTTGAGGGTCTTGTTCCTCGATGGCCTCTTTCGTTTCGTTGACGATTGCGCCAATCGATTGAATTGCATCCGAACCCGTCTCTTGTGTAGTAGGGTCGATGATGCGTTCTTGCAGGGTGCTTACATGATGCACCGCCTGCTTCGTATTCCCAGTAACCCCCGAATCGGCAATCACGAGATACGCTGGCATATCGAGGTGTAGTGTTTGTAATTCTTCTTCTTTTTTGAAAAATACAGGACGCGTCCCGCTCGTTGTCGCGGTATCCACACCACTTGGATTTCCATGCGAAATGGTTTCCGCCCCTTGAACGATGTCCCATAAGGTTTCTTCAGGAAGAGTCGTATCCAAGAAATCGAAAATAGCACGTACCACCGCAACGCTAACGGCTGCGCTCGAGCCCATGCCACGTTCTGCAGGAATCGTTGACTCAATCGAGATCGTGAAAGTATGAGCTGTCACCTCTTTTGCAGAGGCTCGTTTGAACGCTTCGTGAATCGCAAATTGTAGTCCCGCCATCGCTTCAGGCATCGCGTTTACGTCGCCCGTATAAAGTTCACACTGAATCATTTGGCCTTCTGTTGCAGAGACGATATCCGCCTTCACGTAAACCGCGTCAATTGGCAGTGCAATCGCGGGTTCGTGGTACACAACGGCATGTTCACCGGCAAGAATAATCTTCCCATTTGCCAGGCCTGTTCCTGTTTGTGGTTTCATACGACAAATCCTTTCCTTAGTTTCACTTTTCATTCTACTAAATCCACGCCCTTACGTAAACAAACACGGCGATTTCATGGGAAAAACTTAAGACAATCAAAAATAGAAACCGTGTTCAACATGTGGTACAATTCAAGAATAGGACTCAGTAGCTGAAGGAGACGAATCCGTTGAACGAAAACGAGACGTATTACAAAATTCAAAGAAGTGATTGGAGCCAGTACGAAGGCGCCCATCCATTCACAATGACGAGCGACGAACTAGAGCACTTAACTTCATTAAACGACCGCATTTCCCTACAGGACGTGCAAGAAGTGTATGTGCCAATGCTCGATTATTTCGATTTATACTTTAAAAAACATATTGAATTACGCACCGAGGAGCAACAATTCCTTCGTCAAACGAAGAAGACAGTGCCGTTTATTATTGGCGTTTCTGGGAGTGTGGCTGTTGGGAAGAGTACGACTGCCCGCTTGATGCAAACGATGCTGCAACAACGCTACCCGGATAAGCGCGTGTTCCTAATGACAACAGACGGATTCTTACTACCGACTCAGGAGCTGATTAATCGCGGAATCTTAGATCGTAAAGGGTTCCCGGAAAGTTACGACATGGAAGCTCTCGTTCATTTCTTACTCGAAGTGAAGACGGGAAATCCAAGCGTGGATGCGCCGGTGTATTCGCATGAGATTTACGATATTGTGCCAGGGGAAGTGCAGACGATTGAGTCGCCCGACATCTTGATTGTTGAGGGGATTAATGTGTTGCAACTACCGCCAAATCGTGAAATTTACGTGAGTGATTTCTTCGACTGGTCGATTTTCGTAGATGCCGATGCAACGCTGATTGAGCAATGGTACTTGGAGCGTTTCGAATTGTTGATGGACCGTGCGAAATCACAGCCGGATAACTATTACTATCAATATGCGATTGGGAATCGTGCGGACGCGATTGCGATGGCGAAAGATGTGTGGCAGAAGACTAACCTGAAGAACCTTAAGGAATACATCTTACCAACGAAAACCCGCGCCGACTTCATCCTACACAAAACAGTGGGACATCATATAGATTTTGTGCAAATTAAAAAATATTAGGTACATCGATTACTCAAAATCCTTGCGGATTTTTTATAATCACTGTAATGGGGCACCGGATTGAGCCTACGTCTCAATCTCTACCAAGCTTCAAACTGACTCTACGGGTTTCACCCTAGAGTCAGTAATTCACATTAGTTGCTATCCCCCATTACCGCGATTATAAAATCCGCTCGGTTTTTCGTAATCGATTTATTTTTTTGCACAAAATTATATGTGTCCTGTTTTTTTGTAGGTGAAGCGGTACGGGGTTCTTAGTAAGAGTACGGGGAATCGTAAGAAAGAGTACATCTACGACAGCTCTAAAAAATAAATTTTTAAAAGCTAAAAAACCTGTTTAAAACGTGGAATAGTAGTGGTAAAATGTAGGTGAAAAATTGTAGCTTGTAGTATGGTTTCTTTAACAATGAGGTGAGAACATGTACTTAAAAAGTGATCAAGATAATCATCAAAAACTACCGACTTATGGAGTAGGACCTTACTTAATCATAGGTATCATGGCGATGAATTTGACAGGATGGGTGCTGAATAAGTCTGTGCTTGAGAGTGGACTCTTAACGGGTGGCTACAAAGATTTGTTCTATCTGGTTGGCTTCCTCTTAATGTTCATTGCGGCGAGAATCTGGTGGCTTAGCGTGGTGAAATCGGATATTAGCACGAGCATCCAGAACAATGAACTTAAGACGACTGGAATCTACGCTCGCACACGCAATCCGATTTACTTTTCGTGGTGGCTCTGTAGCATTGGAAGTATCCTACACTTGCACAATGTGTGGTTACTGCTTCTGATTCCGATTCAGTGGGTGTTATTAACCGTTGTGATTCGTAATACCGAGGAAAAATGGCTCTACGAAATACATGGTGAAGCCTATAAGGACTATTGTGCGAGAGTGAATCGTTTAATTCCGCTAAAGAAAATTGGATTTAAGAATCGCCAAGGCAACAGAAATCAAGGTGAGAGTAATGACAAAAAGATTCATTAAAGCAACAACGTGACCCTGAAAAAGCACTTTTTAAAGATAGAGATTGTTCGGGACATTTTATTAATGTATATATAGGTAGAAAGGAGAGTAAAAATTGGGAGGAAAAGAACCTTGTGAATGTGTGATTTGTAAAAATCATAAAAAATTTAATATGCCAGATGAAATTGTAGAAAATGCTTTAAAAGGAAATTTAGTTCTATTTTGTGGTGCGGGTATTAGTACAGAATCTAAAATAGTTCATCCATATACATTTTATAGTACAATCTTAGCAGAATTAGAGAATGAGTTGGGATATGATATTGACGTAAATACTAATTTTTCAAGACTTATGAGTCAGTATGTTGACACTTTTACAAATGGACGTAGGAGGTTGTTAAATAAAATAAAAGAAAGATTTGATTTTATTAATTCCTTTCCCCAATTACTAAATATGGCTACTATGTTTCATGAAGAAGTAGCAGCTAATCCTTATATACAAACGATAATTACTACAAATTGGGATACTTATTTTGAGGAATATTGTGGATGTACGCCAATTATTGATGATACAGATGCTACACTGTGGAATGTGTTTAATAAAAGAGTGTTCAAAATACATGGATCAATTAATAATATAGGATCCATTGTAGCTACAGAAGAAGACTACGAGAAGTCATATAATAAATTATCAACTGACTTAATTGGGGATAGACTAAAAACAATACTAGTAAGCAATACTATCGTATTTATTGGCTTTTCATTTGGGGATGAAGATCTTAATAGGTTATTAGATATATTATCTCAAAAGATGGGCGATTTTAGTAATCAATTTTACTTAGTTACAATTGACGAACGGTGGAATGGAAAAAATGATAACAGGATAATCCCTATTATTACAGATGGAACTTATTTTATTCATCGATTAAATAATATATTGATTGAAGACGGAAAGCTTATTTCAAATGAAATATATGATTATGCAAGGATGCTTCTTCAATCTATCAGAGCAAGTCATGAAGAAATTTTTAATGAGAAGACTTATCATGATGAAATCAAAAATTTTCCAGAATTATTGCTCACAGTGGCGTATCAAGATGCGTTTATTCATGCTCTGGAAAGATGTGTCGCCAATAGAAGACATGGAGAATATTTGATGCCTGGATATTTTGAACCAAGATTGCAATCATATAAGAGTTTATATGAGAAACGTCTATCAGAAGGAGAATATGATCAGGCATTCTATAATTTGGGCTATTTTGAGGGGCTATTAGCACTTTATTTGTTTAGTAAGGGTGAAGATATAGAGGTGCGGGGGTTCTTTGTATATGGTGAGGAAAACTTTGAAAATAAAAAGGACTTATTTACAAATATATCGGAAAATAGAAATAATGATCAATTTAAGTACTGTTTAGAAAAAGTGGAGAATATGAAGAATGTAGTACCTCATTATATGCCATGGTTTGTTTAATAAAATGTAAATATTATTGATTTAAATGGATAGATTCTCTATTGGAAATAGAAGGAGAGGAGCTAGATTATTTAAATTGTATCAAGAATTAACTGAACAGAAATAACATACACTCTGCCAGTAGCATGTCTATTGGCTAGTTTTTTTGTAAAAAAACAAAATGTAGCATATTTGCTACTGTGATATGCTCCCTCTAAAGTAGACACTTAAAAAAGTAAACTACTTTAGAGGGGGC
>CALHVK010000052.1 GCA_938039195.1 uncultured Carnobacteriaceae bacterium | reverse complement strand
TAAAGTGTGATAAGTCCAGTTTTTATGCGGATAACTAGATTTTTATGCTATTTTTTATATAAAAACGTTAAAAAACTTTAATATTTGTGGAATTGTCATAGGCAAGAAAGAAGCCGTATGCTATAATCCTTTTGTGTCTGAAAATAGTACAGTTGTTTTTCAGAAAGAGATTTTGAAAAGGTGTCGGGAGAGAGTTATGAAACCATTATTAGAGCAATTAGAATTAAAAAGTAAACAAGACAAAGTGGTATACCGACATGATTTAATGCCGGAAGAAGAATTGACCACTAGCCTTGTCTGGGAGTATTCAGATAAACTAGCAGCATACTTACATGAAACGTATAAAGGAAATAAATCTCCAATCGTAGTCTATGGTCATAAGCATCCGTTTATGTTGGTGTACTTCTTGGCTTGTGTAAAATCAGGTCATGCCTATTGTCCAGTAGATGTAAATACACCGATTGACCGTGTGGAAGATATTATCGCAACCGTTAAGAGCCCAATCGTGCTCGTGAGTGAAGAAATTTCAGTGAACGCACCGACGTTGACGGTTTCTGAAGCGAAAGAAGTCATTGCTTCTACGACCGAACGTATTTCAAAAGACCATTATGTTCAAGGAGAAGATATTTTCTATATTATCTTTACTTCTGGAAGTACAGGAAAGCCAAAAGGAGTTTCTATTACTTACAATAACTTGAACAACTTCTTGGATTGGTACACAGGGTATTACAAAGAGAAAGGCCCACAAGTCTTCCTTGGACATCCGCCATTCTCATTTGATTTATCAGTAATGTCCCTTTGGCCAGCGCTTTATATGCATGCGCCACTTGTTCAAATTGACAAAGAGCATTTGCAAGATTTCAAAGTGTTGTTTAAAACATTAGAAGAATCAAAAGCGACGGTTTGGATTTCAACGCCATCGTTTGTGGAAATGTGCTTAGTGGATCCAAGTTTCAACCAAGAATTGCTTCCTGAATTAGAGCAGTTCGTTTTCTGCGGGGAAAAGTTATTCAGTACAACCGTTGAAAAACTAATGGAACGATTCCCACGTGCGGAAGTGGTGAACACCTATGGTCCAACGGAATCAACAGTTATGGTCACATGGATGCCATTAACACGAGAATTGTTAGAGAAGTATCCAGATAATTTGCCGGTGGGTGTGATTAAGCCTGGTACAACGGTACTCATTGACGGACCAGAAAGCGGCGAAATTATTATTTACGGAAATACAGTAGCAAAAGGCTATTATGAAAATCCTGAAATGAATGCAAAACATTTCTTTGAAGTGGATGGTGAGCGTGCGTATCGTACTGGAGACGTGGGACATTTCGAAGGAGATTTGTTATTCTGTGAAGGACGAATCGATTTCCAAATTAAATTACATGGGCATCGTATCGAATTGGAAGATATCGACAATAACTTATTGAAGAATCCGAAAATTCGTCAGGCCGCAACGGTTCCTTCGATGGTAGATGGGAAAGTAAAATCCATTACTTCATTTGTCGTATATAATGAACCCATTGAAAAACGTTTTGAAACAGTAAAACTCGTAAAAAAAGAGTTGGCGCAACATGTGCCAGAATATATGATTCCAAAGAAAGTCGTCTTTTTAGACGAAATGCCGTTGAACAATAACGGTAAAATTGATAAAAAACAATTAAAGGAGCTTGTGTAGTCGATGCATTATTTTGAAGGTCTCTCTTTCTTTGTGACGCTAGGACTCGTCTTAATCGTAGCGTTCATACTAAATGTCTTTCAAAAATCTACGTATTATCTATCATTACTATTCTCGCTAATGATGGTCTATTTCGTGTTTATCAAAACGCCAGACCAACTGTTTGCGCTATTGGGATTTGTAGTGTTAGGGTATATTTTGATGCAGTTGACCTCTAAGTTGAAAGACCGCAAGAAGACAATGCCACTCATGGTATTGTTAGCGGGTTTGCCGTTAATTGTGGTGAAAGTATTACCTGTATTTAACGTGAATGGATTTGGCTTTTTAGGGATTTCTTATATGACTTTCAAATTAGTCCAAATCATTATCGAGATGTATGACGGGTTGATTGAAAAGCCGATGTCTGTTCTCGACTATACGCATTTCTTACTATTCTTCCCCGCGCTTAGTTCTGGGCCGATTGACCGAAGCAGACGCTTTATGGATGATTGGCACAAACAAAGAAGCCGAGCGGAGTATTTAGAACTCGCTGGTACTGGTATTTTTAGATTAGTTTTAGGTTTATTCTATAAATTGGTATTATCCGGAATGGTATTTCAACATATGAGTATGCTAAGGCCAGGAGATTCTTGGTATTTACTTATTTATATGTATTATTATACGGCGTACTTATTCTTCGATTTTGCTGGATACAGTTTAATGGCAGTAGGGGCAAGTAATATTCTTGGGGTTGAAACACCAATGAACTTTAATTTCCCGTTTATCAGTATCGACATTAAAGACTTCTGGAACAGATGGCATATTACGCTATCGACATGGCTACGTGATTTTGTATTCTCGCGTATTGTAATGCGATTCATGCGTAAGAAAGTGTTCAAGAAGAGACTGACGACGGCGATGGTGGCCTATATGATAAATATGACCTTCATGGGATTATGGCATGGGGTTACACCAGAGTTCATCATCTACGGTATGTATCACGGGGTGCTGATGGCGTCGTTTGAGTGGTATCAGAAGAAGTCGAAGTTTTATAAGAAAAATAAGAATAAGACATGGTATAAAATCACAAGTTGGTTCATCACGATGCATTTAGTGATGTTTGGATTCTTGATTTTTTCAGGAAAACCATTATTATGGATAAGTAAATTAATTTCAATGCAATAGGAGGGATTTCCATGGAAGAAAGAATTTTAGAAATTTTAGAAGAAATTTGCGAAGATGAAGTAGTCTACGAAGATAAAGACATCAACTTAAAAGAAGAAGGGTTAATGGATTCGTTAGCATTCGTTGAATTACTTGTTCGATTAGAAGAGTTCGGTATCGAAGTGGCTCCAACAGAAGTCACTTACGAAGAAATCGATACTCCAAATAAAATTATTAAATACGTTTCAGAACGTGTTGGTTAATTTGAAATCATAAAAGGCGCTTCCTATCGAGTAGGAGGCGCCTTTTTGCGTATTTAGAATTTAATATTTAATAGTTCATTGACTTCGTTATACGCGGATTGAATTCGCTCGAGGGTTTCTTTGTCTACGGTATGTTCTAGAGGACCGCCTGGCATATAGTTTTCTGCGAGAAAGACTTGATAGTCGTAAGCAGGACCTTCCATAAAGCTGCGGTTAATTTCTGTCCGTGAAACCCATGTTGGATGAGCTTTAACACTTGTGAGTGTTGTCTTCCCATTTTCTTTTTCGATGGTGATGTCCATAATCACACCACGCTCGGTCCAGATATTTTCCAAAGTTTCGACGCGTTGATTCGAAAGGAGATTTCCCATTGAGTAGATGATGAATTTCTTCTCACCGTCTTTTGTGATCGTTTCAGTCGGTTCAATCACGTGTGGATGTCCGCCGAAAATGACATCGGCACCCCATTCGATCATTTGATGATACGTATCTACTTGCCCTTGTGTTGGATGAAGGTGATATTCTTCTCCCATCTGTGGTAATACAATCGTAAAGTCGGCAATCTCTTCAGCGCGTTGGATGAGTTGTTTTACCTTTTGCATATTTAAATCGTATAAGTGGTTATTATATTCTTCGTCGGTGAGAGTAGCTTCGATTCCGTTGAATCCATACGCAAATCCAAGGATAGCAACTTTAATGCCGTTGACTTCTTTGACAAGAATTCCTTCAGACGTATCTACTTTCACCCCAAAAATATCAAGTCCATTTTTGCGGAAAGCGTTGGCTGTGTATTTCAATCCTTCGATGCCTGTATCGAGAATATGATTATGTGCTAAGTCGAGTACATCGTATCCGGCGTCTTTAATGCTTTGAATGACTTCTTCGGGCGCGTTGAAAAGTGGATATCCAGCAAGGGGCTCGTTTGGATTAATGGTCCCTTCGAAATCCCCGATCGCTAAGTCTGCGCTAGATACGAGTGGAGTAATTTGTTCGTAATCATTCTTGAAATCATATTTTGCCCCGTCAAATGCGCTACCATAAACAATATCGTGATAGAGCATATCCCCACTTGCGGTGATGCGAGCAACTTGTTTATTCGTTGGTGGAGACTGAGGGTTGTTTGGTGTAACAGCAGCCCCTTGATTTTGTTCAGGTGATGCCTTCAGTGCTTGAACAGTCTCTATGCTTTCTTGCGCAGAGGGACGCGTAAGGAATCCCGCTGTAATCGTAAATACAGATAAAATACAAATTCCGTAAAACTCCATTCGTTTAATTTTGTCATTCTGTGAATTGCCTCTCATAAATCCCCCTCCAATACCTATTGTAACTGTATTATACCTCGAATTAATTCCTATTTAAATAGTAATTTTAGAACATGAGAAAATAAATAATTTAATCACAAAACTCTCTAGAACTACTTAGGTAATAGCAGTATAATTTAGTTGGAAGCAGTAGTTAATAATTTTATTGTAGGAAATGATTAAAGGAAGGGCGTGGGGGAATGGATAAGTCAAATAGAGAAATTACAAGAGTCGTTTTTTGTTTTGTGGTGATGATCCTTTTGTTATTAATTTTGCCTGGATTTGCTAGTGCGTATGGTGACACAGTAAATTCGATTTATTCTCAAGCGAATAAGGACGAAATTATTCATTTAGAAGAAGAAATTCTTAATATGTCTCGCGACGGGGATGAACGTATAGAAAGTGTTGACTTTGACCATGCAGTCAAGATGTATTATGACGTACCGCTGTTTAACGAGGAAAAGAATCTAGATAGTGAAGAAATTGAACGTATCGTAACTAATAGTAAATACAAATGGCTGGTTCCAATTAAGAATCCTACACTAGAGAAAGAGGCGCACCTTTATATTGGAGGCCCGGCAAATTCGTTAGAAATAGAAAACAAAGTGAAGCAGGGATATCTAACAAAAGAAGAAGGAGAAAAACTGATTCAGTCACAAGGGAAATGGACAGTTGCTTATGTGAGCACTTATGAGAAGAATGCGCATTCAATTATAAAAGTGGCTCAGGAAGTGATTACAAAAGAAAACTTAAATGTAGAAAAGATTATTTTTGCTGTTTCTAAAGAGTTACAAGTTCCGGTGGTGCTTATAAAAGTGGATGGAGCTTATAAAGTATTGTTTCATGAATTTCCTTTAGTAGAGGAAGGTATCTCAAATGTAAAAGGTGAGCTATCTCTAGATAAGTTCTATCCGTTTAATGAGGCTAAGGAAGTAGTGCGTGAGTTTGCTAGGGAACGTCATATAGGTTCAGAAAATGGTGATGCAAGACCGAACGGAGTGGTTATTCCATGGAGAGAGTCTTCTATTACGATTATCGGTATAGTGGTTGGTGGCTTTGTCCTGTTTAAATTGATTCGAAAAAAAGATAGCGCAACCAAAACGTGCTAATCTTTAAAAAACTGTAACAAAACTACAAAGGGTGGAAAAAAAGGAACAATTAGGGTATAATAAAACCGTTAAAAATAAATGCTGTAAGCATCAAGGAGGAACTAAAACATGAGTCGTTTAGTAAGCATGACTGAAATGTTACAAAAAGCTAAAGAAGGTAAATACGCTGTTGGTCAATTCAACATCAACAACTTAGAATGGACACAAGCAGTATTAACAGCAGCTCAAGAAGCTAACTCACCAATTATCTTAGGTGTATCTGAAGGCGCTGGTAAATACATGGGTGGACCAAAAGTTGTTTCAGCTATGGTAAATGCGTTATTAGATGCAATGGACATCACTGTTCCAGTAGCATTACACTTAGACCACGGTTCTTCAGTAGAAGTATGTAAACAATACATCGACGCTGGATTCAGCTCAGTAATGTTTGACCACTCTCACTTCCCAATCGATGAAAACATCGAATTAACTAAAGAAGTTGTAGAATATGCACATCCAAAAGGAGTTTCAGTTGAAGCTGAAGTAGGTACTGTAGGTGGTACTGAAGATGGCGTAACTGGAGGAATCAACTACGCTGACTTAAACGAATGTGTACGTATGGTTAAAGAAGCTAAAATTGATGCATTAGCAGCAGCTTTAGGTTCAGTTCACGGAACTTACTCAGGTGAACCAGTTTTAGGTTTCGATGAAATGTTAGCAATCTCAGAAGCTACAGGTGCTCCATTAGTATTACACGGTGGATCAGGTATCCCAGAATACCAAATCAAAAAAGCAATCGAACGTGGACATGCTAAAATCAACGTTAACACTGAATTACAACAACAATGGACAGCAGCAGTTCGTGCTAAATTAAATGCAGACGCTGGTGTTTATGACCCACGTAAAATTATCAAACCTGGTTTCGATGCTATTGTTAAAACAACAAAAGAAACAATGGACATCTTCGGTTCAACAGGAAAAGCTTAATAATCACTATTTTGAGGCAGGCGATTTCGTCTGTCTCTTTTTAATTAGACCAATAAATATCCACTGGCTAAGCCGGTGGATATTTATTTGAGCAAAATAATACTATAAAAGAGCAAAATTATCATATGTGATAATTATCATATATGATAATTTTAAGGTGTGGAGGTGGGAGAGATGAAGCGCAAGTTTAAAATCGAAAAAGATATGGTAGATCGGTTAGATGAGTATTCATACGAAGAAAAAGTAAAATATGCAGCTATATTAAAAATACTGCAAGAAGATGGGTTAACAGATGAGATGATTCAAAAATGGGGTCGCTGGTATAAAGGAAAACATGGATTGCTAATAACCCTTTCAAAAAATGTTAAGGAGGAGATGGACGATGGGGACGTACCTAACTTCAAAACTTTGCAAGCTTTCATCAGAATATCCGACGTTTGAGTATGATTTAGAAAAGGAAATGATGATGCAGCGAGTTGCCTTACAAATGACAAAGTTACAAACGGTGACCGGACTTTCTTTAGAAGATTTTGCAAAAGAAGTCGATCTTAAAGCATCAAATCTTTCGAGATTGCAGAGCGGAGACCATAATCCAACTATTCTTACTCTGTTGGATTTAGCTTATCGATGTGGATATGATGTAGAAGTGAAAGTAAAAAAGAAAAAACTGCCTAAGTAGCATTACAAAATTACAATTGTTCACAGAAAAAATCTCTTAGAGCATAGCAATTTAACTCCTAAATTTGTTTTTATAAGTGTAAGACTTATTAGATTATGAATAGAAATGAGGAGGAAAAATTATGACACATCATACATTTGTTGAGAAGAAACTGCATTTACGATTCAAAGGGAGTGACAGAAAAACAAAGAACCTGATTATTTCACGTCCTAAGGATAAATTGAAGAAGGATTCAGCTAATATAGCAATGGAGAGTATTATAGAAGCTAATCTTTTTGAAAAAGACGGAGTACAATTGTATGAAGGCCGAAGAGATGCTTATTATAAGACGCGGAGAGTGGATGTCTTTCTTTAACAACAATAAATAATCGAATAAATATCCACCGGCTTAGCCGGTGGATATTTATTTGTGGAGTAAGTTTCTTCTATATAGATTGTACCGAATAAAAGGGAACATTTTCTCTTAAGAAAATTCTTGACGTGTTAGAGGAGAAATGCTATTCTATTAGAGGTGCTTTTATACCTGATTCCTGATAAGTAATCAAATCAGTCGTGCTGACTGGTAAGAAGGCCATTTTATGAGACAGCGATGTCTTTTAATTTTTAACAAAAAATGGTCCGCCCGGAAGTGTGGACCAAGAAGAACCCGTTAGGGAAGGAGGAAGAGCTTAATGCCAACAATTAACCAATTAGTCCGTAAACCTCGTAAATCAGCAGTTGAGAAATCAGCTTCTCCAGCGTTAGGTAAAGGCTATAACAGTTTCAAAAAATCACAAACGAATACAAACTCTCCACAAAAACGTGGTGTATGTACTCGTGTAGGTACTATGACACCTAAAAAACCTAACTCAGCGTTACGTAAATATGCCCGTGTACGTTTATCTAACTTAATCGAAGTAACTGCGTACATTCCAGGTATCGGTCACAACTTACAAGAACACAGCGTTGTATTAATCCGTGGTGGACGTGTAAAAGACTTACCAGGGGTACGTTACCATATCATTCGTGGTGCTTTAGACACTGCAGGAGTTAACAACCGTATGCAAGGTCGTTCTAAATACGGTACTAAACGTCCTAAAAACAAATAATAAATAAACACTCATTAAATGAAAGGAGGATTATAAATGCCTCGTAAAGGTCCTGTCGCAAAACGTGATGTTTTACCTGATCCAATTTATAATTCAAAATTAGTTACTCGTTTAATCAACCGTTTAATGGTAGATGGAAAACGTGGTAAAGCTGCAACAATCTTATATAACGCATTTGATATCGTTAAAGAAAAAACTGGAAACGATCCAATGGAAGTTTTCGAACAAGCAATGAAAAACATTATGCCTGTTCTTGAAGTTAAAGCTCGTCGTGTAGGGGGTTCTAACTACCAAGTTCCAGTTGAAGTTCGTCCAGACCGTCGTACTACATTAGGTTTACGTTGGTTAGTAAACTACTCACGTCTACGTGGTGAAGACACAATGGAAGTTCGTTTAGCTAAAGAAATTATGGATGCTGCGAACAACACTGGTGCTTCTGTTAAGAAACGTGAAGATACACATAAAATGGCTGAAGCGAACAAAGCGTTTGCTCACTATCGTTGGTAAGATTAAAAAGGTTTTTCAACCTTTTTGGTCTCACTTATTGTTAGAAATATAGAAAGAGGTGTAGACGAAGATGGCAAAAAGAGAATTCTCTCTTGAAAATACTCGTAATATTGGTATCATGGCCCACATCGATGCAGGTAAAACTACAACGACTGAGCGTGTACTTTATTACACTGGTAAAATCCATAAAATTGGTGAAACTCACGAAGGAGCTTCACAAATGGACTGGATGGAACAAGAACAAGAACGTGGTATCACTATTACATCAGCTGCTACAACAGCACAATGGAAAGGTCACCGTATCAACATCATCGACACTCCAGGGCACGTGGACTTCACAGTTGAAGTAGAACGTTCTCTACGTGTATTAGATGGTGCTGTAGCTGTACTTGATGCACAATCTGGGGTAGAACCTCAAACAGAAACTGTATGGCGTCAAGCTACAACATACGGAGTTCCACGTATCGTATTTGCAAACAAAATGGATAAAATCGGTGCTGACTTCTTATATTCAGTACGTACAATCCACGAACGTTTACAAGCAAATGCACACCCAATTCAATTACCAATCGGAGCTGAAGACGACTTCACTGGTATCATTGACTTAATCAAAATGAAAGCTGAAATCTATACAAATGACTTAGGTACAGATATTCAAGAAACTGAAATCCCTGAAGATTTAAAAGATTTAGCTGAAGAATGGCGTGAAAAATTAGTGGAAGCTGTTGCTGAAACTGATGAAGAATTAATGGAACGCTATTTAGAAGGTGACGAAATTTCAGAAGCTGAATTAAAAGCAGCTATCCGTAAAGCTACATGTGCGGTAGAATTCTACCCAGTATTATGTGGTTCAGCCTTCAAAAACAAAGGGGTACAATTAATGTTAGATGCAGTAGTTGACTACTTACCATCTCCATTAGATGTTCCTGCAATTAAAGGGGTAGACCCTAACACAGACCAAGAAGTAGAACGTCATTCATCTGATGAAGAACCATTCTCAGCATTGGCCTTCAAAGTTATGACTGACCCATTCGTAGGTCGTTTAACATTCTTCCGTGTGTACTCTGGTACTTTACAATCAGGTTCATACGTTAAGAACTCAACGAAAGGTAAACGTGAACGTGTAGGACGTATCCTACAAATGCACGCGAACTCTCGTCAAGAAATTCCAGAAGTATTCTCAGGAGACATCGCTGCTGCAGTTGGTCTTAAAGATACAACTACAGGGGACACATTATGTGACGAAAAAGCTGAAGTTATCTTAGAATCAATGGAATTCCCTGATCCAGTTATCGAGGTTGCTATTGAACCTAAATCAAAAGCTGACCAAGATAAAATGGGTATTGCTTTACAAAAACTTGCAGAAGAAGATCCAACATTCCGTGCTTACACTAACCAAGAAACTGGTGAAACAGTTATCGCTGGTATGGGTGAGTTACACTTGGATATCATCGTTGACCGTATGCGTCGTGAGTTCAAAGTAGAAGCTAACGTAGGTGCTCCTCAAGTATCTTACCGTGAAACATTCCGTGCTTCTACACAAGCTGAAGGTAAATTCGTTCGTCAATCAGGTGGTAAAGGTCAATACGGTCACGTATGGATTGAATTTACTCCTAACGAAGAAGGTGCTGGATTCGAATTCGAAAACGCAATTGTCGGTGGGGTTGTTCCTCGTGAATACATCCCTGCAGTTGAAGCTGGATTGAAAGATGCTATGGAAAACGGGGTATTAGCTGGTTATCCATTAGTTGACATCAAAGCTAAACTTTACGATGGAAGCTACCACGATGTCGATTCATCTGAAACAGCCTTCAAAGTTGCCGCTTCTATGGCGTTGAAAGCTGCTGCTAAGAAAGCTCAACCTGCAATCTTAGAACCTATGATGGCTGTTGAAATTACAGTTCCTGAAGAATACTTCGGAGATGTAATGGGACACGTTAACGCTCGTCGTGGACGCGTTGAAGGTTCTGAAGTTCGTGGTAACGCACAAATCGTTAAAGGTATGATTCCTTTATCAGAAATGTTCGGTTACGCAACTACATTACGTTCTGCAACACAAGGTCGTGGTACTTTCAGTATGACATTCGACCACTATGAAGATGTTCCTAAGAGCATTGCAGAAGAAATCATTAAGAAAAACGGCGGTAACGGAGAATAATCTCTAACGCTACACCCTATCAAATGAACTGAATCGGCTGGTTATGTCAGTCATAACCAGTTGATTTTTAAGAGAGTTCTTTGGTATAATTACAATCGGTAGATACTGTTATAGAATCTAACAAAACTCAATTATTAGGAGGAATCATTTAAATGGCAAAAGAAAAATTTGACCGTTCAAAACCACACGTTAACATTGGTACAATCGGCCACGTTGACCACGGTAAAACAACATTAACTGCTGCTATCACAACAGTTTTAGCTAAGAAAGGTTACGCGCAAGCTCAAGATTACGGTTCAATCGATAAAGCTCCAGAAGAACGCGAACGTGGTATCACAATCAACACAGCTCACGTTGAGTACGAAACTGACACTCGTCACTACGCTCACGTTGACTGCCCAGGACACGCGGACTACGTTAAAAACATGATCACTGGTGCTGCTCAAATGGACGGTGCTATCTTAGTAGTATCTGCAGCTGACGGCCCAATGCCACAAACACGTGAACATATCTTATTATCACGTCAAGTAGGTGTTCCTTACATCGTTGTATTCTTAAACAAAGTTGACATGGTTGACGATGAAGAATTATTAGAATTAGTAGAAATGGAAGTTCGTGACTTATTATCAGAATACGATTTCCCAGGCGATGACACTCCAGTTGTTTCAGGTTCTGCTTTACGCGCTTTAGAAGGCGACGCTTCATACGAAGAAAAAATCTTAGAATTAATGGCTGCAGTTGACGAATACATCCCAACTCCAGAACGTGACGTTGACAAACCATTCATGATGCCAGTCGAAGACGTGTTCTCAATCACAGGTCGTGGTACTGTTGCTACAGGTCGTGTTGAACGTGGACAAGTTCGTGTTGGTGACGAAGTTGAAATCGTTGGTATTTCAGAAGAAACTTCTAAAACAACTGTTACAGGTGTTGAAATGTTCCGTAAATTGTTAGACTATGCTGAAGCAGGGGATAACATTGGTACATTATTACGTGGTGTTACACGTGACAACATCGAACGTGGACAAGTTCTTGCTAAACCAGGAACAATCACTCCACATACTAAATTCAAAGCTGAAGTTTACGTATTAACTAAAGAAGAAGGTGGACGTCACACTCCATTCTTCACTAACTACCGTCCTCAATTCTACTTCCGTACAACAGACATCACTGGTGTTTGCTTGTTACCAGAAGGCGTTGAAATGGTAATGCCTGGTGACAACGTAACTATGGAAGTTGAATTAATTCACCCAGTTGCTATCGAAAACGGTACTAAATTCTCTATCCGTGAAGGTGGACGTACAGTAGGTGCTGGTTCAGTAGCTTCTATCGAAAAATAATTTTTCTTAAAATTGATTTTCAAGACTATCCAATTTTTGGATAGTCTTTTTTTATTAAAATTTTTTAAATTAAAATGTCAGACAATTGAAAGCGAAAAACAAAAATCAAAGCAAACTATCAAGAACGTTGATATAACAGCGTTTGTAAAGGTTTTAAAACAAAATGGAACACACGGGCGCGTGTGCATAAATAAATGTTGTTAAATCAACGGTTTTCGCTTGCAATCAAAAAAAGAATCTTGTATACTATTAAAAGTGCCGCAGAGGAATGTAAATTCTAAAGCAGCATACCCCCTCTTAAAATAAGAAGGGGAGCTATGAAACGAGAGGTTGCGACACGCCCGGACGCTTTGCCACGAAAGGGTCAAGTCGGAAATTCGCGTGGAGCTAGTCTTATGACAACATTAGACGAAGGAGGAAAGACAATGGCAAAACAAAAAATCCGTATCCGTTTGAAAGCTTACGAACACCGTGCGCTTGATCAATCAGCGGAAAAAATCGTAGAAACAGCAAAAAGAACTGGTGCTAGCGTAGCTGGTCCAATTCCATTGCCAACAGAAAGATCGCTTTACACAGTTATTCGTGCGACTCACAAATATAAAGATTCTCGCGAACAATTTGAAATGCGTACACACAAGCGTTTGATCGACATCGTTAATCCAACGCCAAAAACTGTTGATGCCTTAATGAAGCTTGACTTACCAAGCGGCGTTGACATCGAAATCAAATTATAATAAATAGAAAAATGGAGGTGTAACCATGACCAAAGGAATCTTAGGCAAAAAAGTAGGGATGACTCAATTCTTTACAGAAGCAGGTGAACTTATTCCTGTAACAGTAGTTGAAGTAACTCCAAACGTTGTTCTTCAATTAAAAACAATCGAAAACGACGGTTACGAAGCTGTTCAATTAGGTTTCGACGACTTACGTGAAGTATTATCAAATCGCCCTGCTAAAGGTCATGTAGCAAAAGCAAATGCTACTCCTAAGCGCTTCATTCGTGAATTCAACAATGTCGAGCTTAGCGAGTACGAAGTAGGACAAGAAATTACAGTTGATGTATTCAAAGCAGGAGACATCGTTGACGTAACAGGTACATCTAAAGGGAAAGGTTTCCAAGGTGCTATCAAACGTCATGGACAATCTCGCGGACCAATGGCACACGGTTCTCGTTACCACCGTCGTCCTGGTTCAATGGGTGGAGCATCATTCCCATCACGCGTTTTCAAAGGTAAAGCATTACCTGGACAAATGGGTGGCGACCGTATCACTATTCAAAACTTAGAAGTAGTGAAAGTTGATGCAGAACGCAATGTAATCTTAATCAAAGGTAACGTACCTGGATCTAAGAAATCATTAGTAGAAATTAAAACAGCAGTTAAATCTAAATAATAAATAGGGAAGGAGGAACGAGAGAATGACAAAAGTTACATTATTTAAACAAGATGGAACAACAAACGGAGAAATCGAATTAAACTCAGAAATCTTCGGAATTGAGCCAAACGAAAATGTAGTATTCGACGCAGTAATCATGCAACGCGCTTCATTACGTCAAGGAACACACGCTGTTAAAAACCGTAGTGCAGTAAGCGGAGGCGGCCGTAAACCATGGCGCCAAAAAGGAACTGGTCGTGCTCGTCAAGGATCAATCCGTTCACCACAATGGCGTGGCGGTGGTATTGTATTCGGACCAACACCTCGTTCATATAGTTACAAATTACCTAAAAAAGTACGTCGCTTAGCGATTAAATCAGTATTATCACAAAAAGTATTGGATAACAAGCTTGTTGTAGTGGAAGCATTACAATTTGACGCACCAAAAACAAAAGAGTTTGCACAAGTATTGTCTAACTTAAACGTTGATACAAAAGTGTTAGTAGTTGTAGAATCTTCAAACGATTTCGCATTATTAGCAGGACGTAACATTCCAAACGTAACAATCGTTGACGAAACAGATGTTACAGTATTAGACGTTGTAAACAACGACAAATTATTATTCACAAAAGCAGCTCTTTCTAAAGTAGAGGAGGGACTTCAATAATGGATGCACGTGACGTAATCAAACGCCCAATCATTACTGAAGCTTCAATGCTTGCTACTGACGAAAAGAAATACACTTTTGAAGTTGATGTACGTGCTAACAAAATTCAAGTACGTCAAGCCGTAGAAGAAATTTTTGGTGTTAAAGTTGAAAAAGTTAACATCTTAAATGTACGTGCTAAATTCAAACGTGTTGGCCGCTACGGTGGTTACACTAACAAACGTCGTAAAGCAATTGTGAAGCTTACAAAAGATTCAAAAGATATTCAATTATTCGCTGAAGAAGCTTAATCTTCAGAATGAAAAACTACTATAATAATAGGAGGAAATAGACGTGGCGATTAAAAAATATAATCCAACCTCAAACGGCCGTCGTAATATGACAGGTTATGACTTCAGCGAAATCACAAAGTCAACACCAGAAAAAACTTTGTTGGAATCATCAAAAAACAACGCTGGTCGTAACAGCCAAGGTAAAATCACTGTACGTCACCAAGGTGGCGGACACAAACGTGCTTACCGTGTGATCGACTTCAAACGTAACAAAGATAACGTTGAAGGTGTAGTTCACTCAATCGAGTACGATCCAAACCGTACAGCAAACATTGCATTAATTCACTATGTAGATGGAGTTAAAGCATACATCATTGCTCCAAAAGGTTTACAAGTAGGACAACGTATCGAATCAGGAGAAAATGCTGATATTAAAGTAGGTAATGCTTTACCATTAGCAAACATCCCAGTTGGTACTGTGATCCACAACATTGAAACAAAACCAGGTAAAGGCGGACAATTAGTTCGTTCAGCTGGTACAAGTGCACAAGTACTTGGTCAAGAAGGTAAATACACTTTAGTTCGTTTGAACTCAGGTGAAGTTCGTATGATTCTTTCAACTTGCCGTGCAACAATCGGTACTGTTGGTAACGAACAACACGAATTAATTAACTTCGGTAAAGCAGGACGTTCTCGTTGGAAACGTAAACGCCCAACAGTTCGTGGTTCTGTAATGAACCCTAACGATCACCCACACGGTGGTGGTGAAGGTCGCGCTCCTATCGGACGTCCAACACCTGTATCTCCATGGGGTAAACCAGCTCTTGGATACAAAACTCGTAGCAAGAAAGCTCGTTCTAACAAGCTTATTGTTCGTGGTCGTAAAAAATAATTAACTAGATAGCAAATCTGATTCTATTAAAATTCTGGAAGGAGGATTTCCGTAATGGGTCGTAGTTTGAAAAAAGGACCTTTCGTCGATGATCATTTGATGAAAAAGGTTGAAGCTGCTCAAGGTAGCGACAAAAAAGTTGTGATCAAAACTTGGTCACGTCGTTCAACAATTTTCCCAAACTTTGTTGGACAAACAATTGCTGTATATGACGGCAGAAAACATGTTCCAGTTTATATTCAAGAAGACATGGTAGGTCACAAATTAGGTGAATTCGCACCAACTAGAACTTACCGTGGTCACGTGAATGACGATAAGAAATCTAAACGCAAATAACGAGGGGAGGACTTGAAAAATGTCAGAACAAATCACATCTGCTAAAGCAGTTGCTAAAACAGTTCGTATTGCACCTCGTAAAGCTCGCCTTGTTGTCGATCTAATTAGAGGTAAAAAAATCGGTGACGCAATTTCAATCTTGAAATTCACACCACGTTCTGCATCACCAATCGTAGAGAAAGTTTTAATGTCTGCAATTGCTAACGCTGAACACAATTTCGACTTAGATGTTGAAAACTTATATGTAAGTGAAGCTTACGTGAACGAAGGACCAACAATGAAACGTTTCCGTCCACGTGCTAAAGGTTCAGCTTCACAAATCTTAAAACGCACAAGCCACATCACTGTAGTGGTATCAGAGAAGAAGGAGGGATAATCAGTGGGTCAAAAAATTCATCCATTAGGAATGCGTGTCGGAATCATCCGTGACTGGGATTCAAAATGGTACGCTGAAAAAGATTTCGCAGAATTCTTACATGAAGATTTAAAAATCCGTGATTATATCCGTAAACAATTAAACGAAGCTAGCGTTTCAACAATTGAAATTGAACGTGCTGCTAATCGTGTTAATGTTTCAATCCACACAGCTAAACCAGGTATGGTAATTGGTAAAGGTGGATCTGAAGTAGATAAATTACGTACAAACTTAAACAATTTAACAGGTAAACGAGTTCACATTAACATTGTTGAAATCAAAAAACCTGATTTAGATGCTAAATTAGTTGCTGAAGGAATCGCTCGCGACTTAGAACGTCGTATTGCTTTCCGTCGTGCACAAAAACAAGCAATCCAACGTACAATGCGCGCTGGTGCTAAAGGAATCAAAACAATGGTATCAGGTCGTTTAAACGGTGCCGATATCGCTCGTTCTGAAAGCTATTCAGAAGGAACAGTTCCATTGCATACATTACGTGCGGACATTGACTACGCATGGGAAGAAGCAGATACAACATACGGTAAATTAGGTGTTAAAACTTGGATCTACCGCGATGAAGTATTACCAACAAGAAAGAACAAAAACTCTGAGAAAGGAGGGAAATAAACATGTTAGTACCTAAACGTGTAAAACACCGTCGTGAGTTCCGTGGAAAAATGCGCGGGGAAGCTAAAGGTGGTAAAGAAGTAGTATTCGGTACATACGGTTTACAAGCAACAGAATCTCACTGGATTACAAACCGTCAAATCGAAGCAGCACGTATCGCTATGACACGTTACATGAAACGTGGTGGGAAAGTATGGATTAAAATTTTCCCTCACAAATCATACACAGCTAAAGCTATCGGGGTTCGTATGGGTTCTGGTAAAGGGGCACCTGAAGGATGGGTTGCACCAGTTAAACGCGGTAAAGTGATGTTCGAAATCGCTGGCGTATCAGAAGAAGTAGCACGCGAAGCTTTACGTTTGGCATCACACAAATTGCCAGTTAAAACAAAATTTGTGAAACGCGAAGAAAATGGTGGTGAATCGAATGAAGGTTAATGAACTTAAGAAAGAACTTAAAGGGTTATCCACTGCTGAACTTGTTGAAAAAGAAAATGAATTAAAACAAGAACTATTCAACTTACGATTCCAACTTGCTACTGGGCAATTAGAAGGTACAGCACGCATTCGTGAAGTACGTAAACAAATTGCGCGTATCAAGACTGCATTGCGTCAAGAAGAATTGCAAAAATAATCATCAGCAAAGGAGGCAATGAACATGACTGTAGAACGTAACCAACGTAAAGTATATCAAGGACGCGTTGTTTCAGATAAGATGGACAAAACGTTAGTAGTTGCAATCGAAACTTACAAACGTCACTCAACTTACGGTAAACGTGTTAAATATACGAAAAAATTTGTAGCTCATGATGAAAATAACTCAGCAAAAGTTGGGGACATTGTTAAGATTATGGAAACTCGTCCATTGTCAAAAACAAAACGTTTCCGCTTAGTTGAAATTGTTGAAGAAGCAGTAATTATTTAATTTCAAATTGTGTATACATTTGAAAGGAGGAACCAATAGTGATTCAAACAGAAACTCGACTAAAAGTGGCTGACAACTCAGGCGCTCGTGAAGTGTTAACAATTAGAGTTCTAGGCGGATCTGGCCGCAAAACAGCTAATATCGGTGACGTAATCGTTGCATCCGTTAAACAAGCAACACCAGGTGGAGTTGTTAAAAAAGGGGATGTCGTTAAAGCTGTAATCGTTCGTACTAAATCAGGTGCACGTCGTAAAGACGGTTCATACATTAAGTTCGACGAAAATGCATGTGTAATCATTCGTGATGACAAGAGCCCTCGTGGAACACGTATCTTTGGACCAGTTGCACGTGAATTACGTGACAACAACTACATGAAGATCGTTTCATTAGCTCCAGAAGTATTATAATTCTCATCAAAATCGAAGGAGGTGTAACACATGCACGTAAAAACTGGTGATATCGTAAAAGTAATCTCAGGTAAAGATAAAGGTAAAGAAGGAAAAATCTTAAAAAGTTTTCCTAAAAAAGACCGTGTAATCGTTGAAGGTGTTAACATTGTTAAGAAACATCAAAAACCATCTCAAGCGAACCAAACAGGGGGAATCGTTGAAGTGGAAGCTCCAATTCATGTTTCAAACGTAATGTTCGTAGACCCTACTACAGGTAAAGCAACTCGTACAGGCTTTAAAGTAGAAAACGGTGAAAAGGTACGTGTACCTAAAGGTCGTAACAAAGCATAATTCAGTAATTTGAGGAAGGAGGACCATCCTGCATGAATCGCTTAAATGCAAAATACAAAAACGAAGTAGTACCTTCATTAATTGAAAAATTTAACTATAAATCAGTTATGGAAGTACCAAAAGTAGAAAAAATCGTTATTAATATGGGTGTTGGTGATGCAACATCTAACGCTAAAAACTTAGAAAAAGCAGTTGAAGAGTTAACATTAATCTCTGGTCAAAAACCAGTTGTGACAACTGCGAAGAAATCAATCGCTGGTTTCCGTTTACGTGAAGGTATGCCAATCGGAACTAAAGTTACTCTACGTGGTGAACGTATGTATGACTTCTTAGACAAGTTAGTAACAGTTTCATTACCTCGTGTACGTGACTTCCGTGGGATTTCTAAAAAATCTTTTGATGGACGCGGTAACTACACATTAGGTGTTAAAGAACAATTAATCTTCCCTGAAATTGACTACGATCGCGTAGACAAAGTTCGTGGTATGGATATTGTTATCGTAACAACAGCTAATACAGACGAAGAAGCAAAAGAATTATTAACTCAACTTGGAATGCCTTTCCAAAAATAAAAATAAAACTCACAGGAGGCGAGTAGTTTGGCTAAAAAATCAATGATCGCAAAGAACAAACGTCCAAAAAAATATTCAACTCAAGAATATACTCGTTGTGAACGTTGTGGTCGACCACATTCAGTTTATCGTAAATTCAAACTTTGCCGTATTTGTTTACGTGAGCTTGCCTATAAAGGGCAAATCCCAGGAATGAAGAAAGCAAGTTGGTAATCATTACTACTTGATAAAGGAGGTACTCATTAATGGTTATGACAGATCCAATCGCGGATTTCTTAACTCGTATTCGTAACGCGAACATGGTTCGTCACGAATCACTAGAAGTTCCGTCATCAAACATGAAAGTTGCTATTGCGAACATCTTAAAATCTGAAGGATTCATCAAAGATTTCTCAGTTGAAGAAGATGGAAAACAAGGCATCATGAAAGTGTTCTTGAAATATGGAAAAAATAACGAACGTGTAATCACAGGATTGAAACGTATTTCTAAACCTGGTTTACGTGTTTATGCTAAAACAGGTGAAGTTCCTAAAGTATTAAACGGTTTAGGAATCGCTATTGTATCAACATCTGAAGGTGTTATTACAGACAAAGAAGCAAGAGCTAAAAACGTAGGTGGAGAAGTTCTAGCATACGTTTGGTAATCTAGAAAACAAGGAGGTGCAGCCAAGTGAGCCGTATCGGAAATAAACCAGTCGTTATTCCTGCTGGAGTAACAGTAGACTTAAAGGACAACACAGTTACTGTTAAAGGTCCTAAAGGTGAATTAAGTTATACATTTAACCAAAACATTTCTTTAGAACAACGCGAAGGTGAAGTAGTATTCACTCGTCCAGATGATTCAAAAGAAAACAAAACAATCCACGGAACAACTCGCGCAGTTTTCAACAACATGGTAGTTGGTGTTACTGAAGGATTCCAAAAAGAATTGGAATTAATCGGGGTTGGATATCGTGCTCAATTACAAGGTAAAAAACTTGTATTAAACGTTGGATATTCTCATCCAGTGGAGTTCACTCCAGAAGAAGGTATCGAAATCGAAGTTCCTTCAAATACAAAAGTAATCGTTAAAGGTTATGACAAACAAAAAGTTGGCGAATTAGCTGCTAACATTCGTGGCGTACGTCCTCCAGAACCTTATAAAGGTAAAGGAATTCGTTACGTTGATGAATTTGTACGTCGTAAAGAAGGTAAAACAGGTAAATAATTTTAGTGATTATTTACCTTTTGTTGCGATTATCGCAGCATGATTAATTAATAAGAGGTGAAAATTGTGATTACAAAACCAGACAAAAATAAAGTGCGTCAAACTCGTCACGCACGTGTTCGTCGTAAAATCTCTGGTACTGCTGAGTGCCCACGCTTGAACGTTTTTCGTTCTAACAAAAACATCTACGCTCAATTAATTGATGACGTAGCGGGTGTGACGCTAGCAAGTGCCTCTACTTTAGATACTAATGTAGAAAACGGAACAAAAACTGAGGAAGCTTCTGCTGTAGGTAAATTAATTGCAGAACGCGGACTTGAAAAAAATATTAAGAAAGTAGTCTTTGACCGTGGTGGATACTTATACCATGGACGTGTGAAAGCTTTAGCTGAAGCTGCACGTGAAAATGGACTAGTATTCTAGGAAAAGGAGGATCCACAATTCATGGTTAATATTGATGCAAGAAACTTAGAATTAGAAGATCGTGTTGTTGCGATTAACCGCGTTACAAAAGTTGTAAAAGGTGGACGTCGTTTACGTTTTGCTGCTTTAGTAGTTGTCGGTGACCATAATGGACATGTTGGTTTCGGTACTGGTAAAGCTCAAGAAGTACCAGAAGCTATTCGTAAAGCTATTGAAGATGCTAAGAAAAACCTTATTGAAGTTCCAACTAGTGGTTCTACAATTCCTCACGAAGTTATCGGTCGTTTCTGCGGTGGTAACGTATTGTTAAAACCAGCTCAAGCCGGTTCAGGAATTGCAGCAGGTGGACCAGTTCGTGCCGTTGTTGAATTAGCAGGTATTTCAGACGTAACTTCAAAATCTTTAGGTTCAAACACACCAGTTAACATGGTTCGTGCTACAATCGAAGGATTAAAACAATTAAAACGTGTTGAAGATGTTGCTGCATTACGTGGCAAATCAGTTGAAGAACTTTTAGGATAAGGAGGACATTAAAATGGCAGAATTAAAGATTACTTTAAAGAAAAGCTTGATTGGACGTCCTCAAAACCAAATCGATACTTGTAAAGCATTAGGCTTAACAAAAATTCGTTCAACAGTTGTTAAACCAGCTAACGTAGCTATCAAAGGCATGGTTAACACAGTTTCACATTTAGTGGATGTTGAGGAAGTTTAATTTAAAACTTATAAGAGGAGGTGCCCGGAACATGAAACTTCATGAATTACAACCAGCTGAAGGTTCTCGTAAAGAACGTAACCGTGTTGGTAGAGGTCAAGGTTCAGGAAATGGTAAAACTGCTGGACGCGGAAACAAAGGTCAAAAAGCTCGTTCAGGCGGTGGCGTTAGATTAGGATTCGAAGGTGGACAAACTCCATTATTCCGTCGTATTCCAAAACGTGGTTTCCAAAATATTAATCGTAAAGAATATGCAGTTGTAAATCTTGGAACATTAAACCGTTTTGAAGATGGTCAAGAAGTAACTGCGGCTGTACTAGTTGAGGCTGGTATCGTTAAAAACGAAAAAGACGGTATCAAAGTGTTAGCTAATGGTAAACTTGAACGCAAGTTAACTGTAAAAGCAAATAAATTCTCGCAAGCAGCAAAAGAAGCTATTGAAGCTGCAGGTGGAACTGTAGAGGTGATCTAATGTTCACTCTACTAAAGAATGCTGTTCAAATGAAAGATATTAGAAAACGTCTGTTATTTACATTGTCGATTCTAATTATCTTTCGTATTGGATCACAAGTTACTGTTCCTGGTGTAAATGCTGGAGCAATTCAGACATTTGCAACTACAGGAATTTTCGGATTGTTAAATACATTTAGTGGTGGGGCTTTATCGAACTTCTCATTGTTCTCAATGGGAGTTTCGCCTTATATCACTGCATCCATTGTTGTCCAATTGTTACAAATGGATATTCTACCAACGTTTGTTGAGTGGTCTAAACAAGGGGAAGTTGGTCGTCGTAAATTAAATTCGGCAACACGTTATTTAACAATTTTCATTGGATTTTTCCAAGCTTATGCAATTTCTTTTGGATTTAATGTTTGGTCAAACTATGGGTTAATTAACAACCCAGGGGTCAAAACATTCTTAATGATTGCACTTGTGTTAACAGCTGGTTCCATGTTCCTAACATGGTTGGGAGATATGATTACCGTTAAGGGGATTGGGAACGGGGTTTCTGTTCTAATCTTCGCAGGTATTGTAGCAAGAATGCCACATGATATTTATGAATTCTATGTAAATCAAATTCAAGGTCGTACAGACACTGACTTTTATCGTGCAGTAGGATTCACTGTTGCATTAATCGTAGCGATTGTTTTAGTCGTTATGTTAGTAGTATATATTGAACAAGCGCAACGTCGCTTACCAATCTCGTACTCAAAACGTGCAACAGGTTCAAGTGAAACATCTTGGTTACCTTTAAAAATCAACTCTGCAGGGGTAATTCCGGTTATCTTTGCTAGCTCATTTATGACATTGCCATCAACTATTTTGAGTTTGTATGCAAAAGATCATAGTGAATCTGGCTGGTACCAAGTTGCCACTAACATTTTTGATTTTTCTAAACCTGCTGGTGCAACATTATACACAGTGTTAATTGTTGTATTTACATTTTTCTATGCTTTCGTTCAAGTAAACCCAGAGAAAGTAGCAGAAAACTTACAAAAATCAAGCGGATATATTTTAAGTGTCCGTCCTGGTAAAGATACAGAACAATTCGTTTCTGGAACTTTACTACGATTAAGTACAGTTGGTGCTTTATATCTTGGTGGTATTTCAATTCTTCCGATGGTAGCTTCAGCATTATGGAACTTACCAAGAGGATTGATGCTTGGAGGTACAAACCTTCTAATCGTTGTTGGGGTAGCGTTAGAGTTAAGCCGACAAATTGAAGGACGTACAATCAAACGTAAGTATAAAGGATTTATTGAGGAATAATGGGAGAAATTGACAAGATGCAGCAATGCGTTTTGTCAGTTCTTCAGTTATGATTCTAGGAGGCAACTATGAACATTATCTTAATGGGTTTACCTGGAGCAGGTAAAGGTACTCAAGCAGAAAAAATCGTTGCTACATACGGAATTCCACATATTTCAACAGGAGATATGTTCCGTGCTGCTATGCAACAAGAAACTGAATTAGGTCTTAAAGCTAAATCATTTATGGATAAAGGCGAATTAGTACCTGATGAAGTAACAAACGGCATTGTAAAGGAACGTTTACAACAAGCCGATACAAAAAAAGGATTCTTATTGGACGGTTTCCCACGTACTCAGGCACAAGCGGAAGCACTAGACAAAATCATGGAAGAATTAAATCGCTCAATTGATGCAGTGATTAATATCGAAGTGAACCCAGATATCTTAATGCAACGTCTAACAGGAAGAATTATTTGTCGCAACTGTGGAGCAACTTACCACAAAACAAATAATCCTCCTAAAGTAGAAGGTACATGTGATCGTTGTGGTTCTCATGATTTCTATCAACGTGAAGACGATAAACCTGAAACAGTGGAAAATCGAATTCAAATTAACATTGAACAATCAAAACCAATCTTAAACTACTATAATGCAAAAGGCTTATTACGTAATGTTGATGGAGAAAGCGGCATTGACAATCTCTTCAAAACAATTCAATCAATTATGGGCGAACCTCGCTAGGAACTGCCTGTTATCTTGCATTTATGGTAGCTAAAATGGTATACTAAAAAAGTTAGATAACGGTAGAAGTCCGTCAAATAATCCGTAAAAACTTTTTACAAGTAAGGAGGATGAGACATGGCAAAGGAAGACGTAATTGAAATTGAAGGTATTGTTAATGAAACATTACCGAATGCGATGTTCAAGGTCGAACTTGAAAACGGTCATGAGGTTTTAGCGCATGTATCTGGAAAAATCCGGATGCACTACATTAAAATTTTACCGGGCGATAAAGTAACGGTTGAATTATCACCGTACGACTTAACGCGCGGAAGAATCACGTATCGCTTTAAATAATGGACTCCGTTAATGAAATAGAGGAGGGAACTTAAATGAAAGTTAGAGCATCAGTAAAACCAATTTGCGAAAAATGTAAAGTAATTAAACGCAATGGTAAAGTTATGGTGATTTGTCAAAATCCCAAACATAAACAACGTCAAGGATAATATATAAGGAGGTACTCATTAGTATGGCTCGTATTGCAGGTGTGGATATTCCACGTGAAAAACGTGTTGTTATTTCTTTAACCTATATTTACGGTATCGGTATTACTACTTCAAAACAAATTTTAGCAGCTGCTAACGTTAGTGAAGATACTCGTGTTCGCGATTTATCGAACGATGAGTTAGACCGTATCCGTGCTGAAGTGGATAAACTAAAAATTGAAGGTGACTTACGTCGTGAAGTGAACTTAAACATCAAACGCTTGATGGAAATTGGTTCATACCGTGGAGTTCGCCACCGTCGTGGTTTACCAGTTCGTGGTCAAAACACAAAAAATAATGCTCGTACTCGTAAAGGCCCAGCTAAGGCCATTGCAGGTAAGAAAAAATAATTTAGAGAAGAAGGAGGTTAATTCTTCATGGCAAAGAAAGTTGTACGCAAACGCCGCGTGAAAAAGAATATTGAATCTGGTGTAGCACACATCCGTTCAACATTTAATAATACAATTGTTATGATTACAGACGTTCATGGTAATGCTGTTTCATGGTCTTCTGCAGGTGCTTTAGGATTTAAAGGTTCTAAAAAATCAACACCATTTGCTGCTCAAATGGCTGCTGAATCTGCTGCAAAAGGTTCAATGGAGCATGGAATGAAAACTGTAGAAGTTTCTGTTAAAGGTCCTGGTTCAGGTCGTGAAGCTGCTATTCGTTCATTACAAGCTACTGGTTTAGAAGTGACAGCAATTCGTGACGTAACACCAATCCCTCATAATGGATGTCGTCCTCCAAAACGCCGTCGTGTGTAATGGATTGTTATTGTTGAATTTTGTCGGACAATCGCACATTGAACGTACGTTTTGAAAGGGGTAAAAAACATGATCGAAATTGAAAAACCAAAAATTGAAACGATCGAAATCAGCGAAGATGCAAAGTTTGGTAAATTCGTTGTTGAGCCACTTGAACGCGGTTATGGTACTACCTTAGGGAACTCATTACGCCGAATCTTATTATCGTCACTCCCTGGTACTGCAGTAACAGATATCCAAATGGATGGCGTTTTACATGAATTTTCAACAATAGATGGCGTAGTTGAAGACGTAGCTGCAATCATTTTAAATATTAAAAATATTGCATTGAAATCTTTCACTGAAGATGAAAATAAAGTATTAGAAATTGATGTTAAAGGTCCAGCGGTAGTAACTGCAGGCGATATCAAACATGATAGCGACATTCAAGTTCTAAACCCTGATTTATATATCTGTACAGTAGCTGAAGGCTATCACTTCCATGTTCGTATGAATGCTAAAAATGGTCGTGGATATGTTCGCTCTGAGTACAATAAAACTGATAATATGCCAATTGGTGTCATTCCAATTGATTCTATTTATACTCCGATTAGTAAAGTGAACTACCAAGTCGAAAACACTCGTATTGGTCAAAAAAATATTTATGATAAACTAACTCTTGATGTATGGACAGATGGTTCAATCGCTCCTCAAGATGCTGTTAGTTTAGCGGCTCGTATCTTAACTGAGCACTTAAATATCTTTGTTAATTTAACAAATGAAGCACACCCTATGGAAATCATGGTCGAAAAAGAAGAAACTCAAAAAGAACGTCTTCTTGAAATGACTATTGAAGAACTAGATTTATCAGTTCGTTCATATAACTGCTTAAAACGTGCTGGAATTAACACAGTACATGAATTAACAAGCAAGTCTGAAGCGGAAATGATCAAAGTTCGTAACTTAGGTCGCAAATCGCTTGAAGAAGTGAAACAAAAATTAATCGATTTAAATTTAGACTTACGTCGTGAAGACTAATAGAAACTCTTAAGAAGGAGGAATATTAAAAATGGCTTATCGTAAATTAGGACGTACAAGTTCACAACGTAAAGCGTTACTACGTGACTTGACAACTGACTTAATTATTAACGAACGTATCGTTACAACTGAAGCTCGTGCTAAAGAAATTCGTTCTACTGTAGAAAAAATGATTACTTTAGGTAAACGTGGAGACTTACATGCTCGCCGTCAAGCAGCTGCATTTGTTCGTAACGAAGTAGCAGATGTTCGTGAAGAAGGCGAATCAATCGTTGTTGAAACAGCGTTGCAAAAATTATTCAATGATTTAGCATCACGCTACAGCGAACGTCAAGGTGGATACACTCGTATTCTTAAAACTGAACCTCGTCGTGGCGATGCTGCACCAATGGTTATCATTGAATTAGTTTAATAAACATTCAATCGAACACTTTTCGATGGTTGAAAAGAGCGTCATGATGGTAATAATCATCTTGCTTAGTAAGATGGGGAGTCCGGGGCTACTGAGAAGTAGCCTTAAACTTTCCTTGATTATTTAGTCTAGCTCGTTGTTTTCCCGCCAATTATTTGGCGGGGGAGCACTTCATCATGAAAAAGTGTATTTTTTTATTTATACATATTTTTATACATAGTAAAAAGGGAAAGGGGTGTCCCCGTTGCAATCAACAATTATTGAGTTAAATAATATTCATTACCGTTATCACGAAGAGGATGCAAGAGAAGCTCTAGCTGGAGTTTCATTAAAGGTCGAAAGAGGAGAATGGTTAGCGATTATCGGCCACAATGGTTCTGGGAAATCAACACTCGCAAAAGTCATGAATGGACTTATCGAAGCAGGGAGCGGAGAAGTGTTTATCAATGGCGTTCTTTTAAATGATGAAACGGTATATGACGCTAGACGTGCAGTTGGAATGGTATTCCAAAATCCTGATAACCAATTTGTTGGGACAACGGTGGAAGACGACATCGCTTTCGGATTAGAAAATATCGGATTACCTCGAGAAGAAATGATAGAACGTGTCACTCGTGTTCTAGAGATGGTAAAAATGAGTGACTTTAGAACAAAGGAACCTGCTCGACTCTCAGGAGGTCAAAAACAACGTGTTGCGATTGCTGGGGTAACAGCACTAGAACCTTCAGTCATTATTTTGGATGAAGCCACATCAATGCTGGATCCAAAAGGACGTATGGAAGTGATTGCGACGATTCAAAAGTTGCATAAAGAGAAGAATATTACGGTCATTTCGATTACTCATGATTTAGATGAAGCGGCACAAGCAGACCGTATTGTGTTAATGGAACAAGGTCAAATTCAACAAATTGGAACTCCTGAAGAAATCTTCAAACTGGGGTCGAAACTCGTTGAAAAAGGATTAGATGTTCCTTTTGCAGAGAAATTAATCGAAGTACTTCGCGAAAAAGGGATGGAAGTTCCTGAAGCGTATCTTGATGAAGAAGGGTTGGTGGAATGGCTATGGACATCCGTTTTAACGAAGTAAATTTCGCATACCAAGCAAATACCCCTTTTGAAACACGCGCTTTATTCGATGTGAACTTTGAGATTCCAACAGGGAAGTATACGGCGATTATCGGACATACAGGCTCTGGAAAATCGACTATTTTACAACACTTAAATGCGTTACTAAAACCAACAACTGGAACGGTAACTCTTGGGGACCGTGTCGTTGATTCTGAAACGAGCAATAAAGACTTGAAGCCACTGCGCAAAAAGGTGGGTATTGTGTTCCAATTTCCAGAATCACAACTCTTCGAAGAAACCGTTGAAAAAGATATTGCCTTTGGACCGAAGAACTTTGGTGCCAGCGAAGAAGAGGCAAATCAGTTAGCGAAAGAAACTCTAAAAATTGTAGGACTTCCTGAAGAGGTTTTACATAAGTCACCATTTGATTTATCTGGAGGACAAATGCGTCGTGTGGCGATTGCCGGAGTATTAGCGATGCAACCAGAAGTCTTAGTCTTAGATGAACCGACAGCGGGCCTTGATCCAAAAGGTCGCTTGGAAATGATGGAGATGTTTGCAGCACTCCAACGTGAAAAAGGAATTACAATTGTATTGGTAACACACCAAATGAATGATGTCAGTGAATATGCGGATTACGTCATTGTGTGTGAAAAAGGAACAGTTGTCAAAACCGGAACACCCGAAGAAGTGTTTGCGGATGCTAGTTGGTTACAAGAAAAGCAACTAGGACTACCTTCTACCATTCAATTTGTTGAAAAACTAAAGGCGAAAGGATTCCAAACAGAAGAACGTCCGATGAACCTTGAAGCCTTAGCAGACTTACTTGTCTCACATTCAAAAAACGGAGGTGACACAAGTGCTCGATAAATTAATTTTAGGTCGTTATTTACAAGGAGACTCATGGATTCATAAACTCGATCCAAGAACAAAATTAATTGGAACATTTGCGTTTGTATTAGTCATCTTCTTGGCGAATAACTGGGTAACCTATGGCTTATTAATTGCCTATACACTGATTGCGTTGCTCTTATCGAAGATTCCATTAGGATTCTTCTGGAAAGGGATTAAGCCGTTAATTTGGGTGATTCTATTTACAGTGGCACTCCAAATTTTATTTACAAGTGGTGGAGACGTCTACTTCCAATGGGGATTCATTCAAGTAACGTCTGAAGGGATTATAAATGCAATCTTCATCTTCTTACGATTCGTTCTAATTATCTCGTTCTCAACGCTATTAACATTAACAACCGCACCATTACAATTAACGGATGCGATTGAAGCAGTGATGAGACCGTTAGCCGTTGTGAAATTCCCAGTGCATGAAGTAGCATTGATGTTATCCATTGCACTGCGTTTCGTTCCAACCTTAATGGACGAAGCACAAAAAATTATGAACGCGCAACGAGCTCGTGGGGTTGATTTTGGAGAAGGAAATCTCTTCGAACAAATGAAGGCGATTATCCCAATCTTAATTCCGCTGTTTGTCAGCTCATTAAACCGTGCGGAAGATTTGGCAACAGCCATGGAAGCACGTGGATACCAAGGAGGAGACGGACGTAGTAAGTACCGTGTTCTGAACTATGAAATGCGAGACGCCATTGCGGGATTATCCCTTGTGGCCGTAACGATTTTATTATTTGTATTAAAAGCATAAAAAATAAGGAGCTTGACTTGTCAAGCTCTTTTTTGAAAGAAGGGAAAAGGATGCAGCGATATAAACTCGTCATTCAATATGATGGTACGCCATATGTTGGATTTCAAGTGCAAGAGAATGGGAATAGCATTCAAGCAGAATTGAATAAAGCGCTGAAGAAGATGACAAAGGGTCAATACATTCCTGTCAGTGGATCTGGCCGTACAGATTCTGGAGTGCATGCCAACGGTCAAGTGGTTCATATTGACTATCCAAAAACGATCGAAGCAGAGTCTCTAATTCGTGCCATGAACAGCTTATTGCCGACGTCGATTCGGATTGTTTCGGCAGAGGCGGTGTCGGATGACTTCCACGCGCGCTATAGTGTAACTGGGAAACGATATATTTATAAAGTAACGACTGCACAGGTGCAGAGTCCGTTTCTTCGTCAGTATGAGCTGCATCACCCATTCAAAACGGATGTAGACCGCATCAACAAGGCTTTTGAAGCAGTGATTGGAGAACATGATTTTACAAGTTTTTGTTCGACAAAAAGCGATAAAGACTCCAAAGTTCGCGTTGTGACGAAAGCAGAAGTGAAGAGAAACGGTGATGAATTAATTTTCACTTTTGAGGGTAAAGGTTTCCTTTACAATATGGTTCGCATTTTAGTTGGAACGGCGCTTCAAATTGGAGATGGCTTACGTGAAGTGGAAGAGATGAAGCAAATTTTGGAAGCGATGGACCGTAATGCAGCTGGGCCAACAGCACCTGCTCACGGACTCTACTTAGATGAAGTGTTTTATAAGAATTTCAGCTAGAAATATGATAGGATGAAGATAGTTATTTTAAAAGGAGTGTCAATATGGTATTAAAAGATTTCGATAAAAACTTAGAAAAATACGCTAAATTATTAATCTCAACAGGGATTAACGTGCAACCAGGGCACACAGTCAACATTGTGATTGACGTAGACCAAGCACCTTTAGCGCGTTTATTAGTGAAAGAAGCTTATGCACACGGAGCAAGCGAAGTAATCGTATCATGGGCTGACGATTTCGTAGGCCGTGAACGCTTATTACATGCTGCAGAGGACCGTATCACAAACGTTCCAGAATACCGTGTAGCAGAAATGAACTACTTATTAGAAAAGAAAGCAAGCCGCTTAAACGTTCGCTCAGCTGATCCAGATGCATTCGCTGGCGTTTCAGCAGAACGTCTACAACAATCTACAAAAGCATTAAGCCTTGCATTAAAACCATTACGTACAGCAACACAAGCCAACAAAGTGAGCTGGACAGTAGCAGCAGCTGCTGGTAAAGAATGGGCGAAGAAAGTATTCCCTAATGCAGCAACTGACGAAGAAGCAGTAGATTTATTATGGGACCAAATCTTCAAAACTTGCCGTGTTTACGCTGATGATCCAGTGGCAGCATGGAAAGAACACGAAGAAAAATTAGATGCAAAAGCAGCTATTTTAAACAAAGAACAATTCGTAAAATTACACTACACTGCACCAGGAACAGACTTAACTCTTGGAATGCCTAAAAACCATGTTTGGGAAAGTGCTGGAAGTATCAACGCTCAAGGAGAACACTTCATCGCAAACATGCCAACAGAAGAAGTCTTCTCAGCTCCTGACTTCCGTGTAGCTGAAGGATATGTATCAAGTACAAAACCATTAAGCTACAACGGAAATATTATCGAAGGAATCAAAGTAACTTTCAAAGACGGTCAAATCACAGAAGTATCTGCTGAAAAAGGCGACCAAGTAATGAAAGACTTAGTATTTGAAAATAATGGTGCTCGTGGATTAGGTGAAGTAGCGTTAGTTAGTGACCCATCACCAATCTCACAATCAGGCATTACATTCTTCAACACATTATTCGATGAAAATGCATCAAACCACTTAGCTATTGGTTCTGCTTATGCAACAAGTGTTAAAGGTGGAGAAAACTTCGAAACTGAAGAAGAATTAAGAGAAGCTGGATTAAACCGTGCGGACGTTCACGTGGACTTCATGATCGGTGGACCAGAAATGAACGTGGATGGTATTCGTGAAGACGGTACTGTTGTTCCAATCTTCCGTAACGGAGACTGGGCTATCTAATTTAATAGATTAAAAAGTATAAGGAACGAACTTTGAGAGAAGTTCGTTCCTTTTTTTGTCCTATAAGAAAAATTAATACGTCTATAAGAAAATTCAATTGGTAAAAACTTCACAAGGAATGTACAATTAAAACAGAGGAATCCTTATAAAGTTCGTAATAATTCAATGAGTTCTAAGACATTTTGCGAATAAGTTTCGTTTGGACGATAAGCAACTCCAATTGGGAAAAATCCATTTTTATCGACGAGGGGAATCCATACGAGTTCATCATCTGAATAAAATTCTTTATATTCCAGAGCCATGATGCAAACGGAGTTAAACGTTGCAAGACTGGCGAGAAGTACTTCCCAGTTGTCATCTACGTAAACGACATTCGGTTCAAATCCAAAATGTCTAGAGCGTTGGTGTAATAATTTTCCAAGCATAAAGTGTTCAGATAAGGAGCTAAAACGTTCCTCCTTCAAATCTTCAAAGGTGACAGAGTCTCTTGTAGCTAGGGGATGGCCTTTAGGAACGACAAGACTCGCTTGATAACCAGCGAAGTGTTGTTGGAACGGT
>CALHVK010000051.1 GCA_938039195.1 uncultured Carnobacteriaceae bacterium | reverse complement strand
CAGTTTGAAGCTTGGTAGGAATTGAGACGTAAGGCTCAATCCGATGCCCCATTATGACTATTATGAAGATATCCGGAGAATCTGTAAGATAGACGCAAGTCTATCCAATTCTTAGCACTTACAGCACAAAAAAGGAGGGGTTGCCCCCTCCTTTTTGATTATTCATTTTCTTCTATGACTTCTACTTCTTCTGCGTCCTCTGCAGCTAATTGCTCGAGTTCTTCTTCGGAAAGCTTTGTCACGTGGATTTTACGAATACGATCATTCTCGATTTCCGTTGGTTGTAATAGATACCCTTCGAATCTCACCTTCACTACCTCATCATCATCTGGGAAGTAGCCAAGCTTTTCAATAATCGCACCCGCCATTGTGTCCACCTCATCAGACTCTAATGACGTTTGATAGATTTGATTGAATCGGTCGAGCGACATTCCGGCATCAATTACCGAATTGTTTTCGTCGATTTCAACGACTTCTTTTTCTGCGATATCGTACTCATCTTCGATTTCTCCGACGATTTCTTCAATCAAGTCTTCTAATGTAACAATCCCTTCAACCCCACCGTATTCATCTTTTAATATCGCTAAGTGTTGACGAGTTTTTCTAAATTCTACAAATAAATCATCAACGAAAATCGTCGATGGAACGAATACTGGCTCATGTGCTAAGGTACGTAAGTCAATATTGTCGAATCCTTGCTCTCTTGCAGCACGGAAAACGTCTTTCACGTGAACCACACCAATCACCGTATCTTTATCTTCTTCGTAAAGAGGAAGACGTGAATAAGAGCAATTCAAGATAATCTCTAAGTTCTCGGCTAACTCATCGTCGACATCCAGCATCAACGTATCCGTACGAGGAACCATCACTTCACGTGCTAGTTTCGTATCTAGAGAAAGCACCCCTTGCATCATCGCAAATTCGGAAATATCAATTGCTCCGTCGTTACGGCTATTGGCAAGTAGAGACTTCATCTCGCTTCGTGTTAATTTTTCTTCCACCTGAGTAAATTCAATTGGTGTAATTCGTTTTAATAATCCTGTTGAGAACGTCAAAATCCAAACGAATGGTTTTGCAATCTTTTTGACAAACAAAATAATCCCTGCAGTATGTAACGCAATCGGTTCTGCCACTTGTAACGCCACCTGTTTTGGATATAATTCCCCAAAAACTAAAGTGAGGTAGGATAGAACAACCGTCACAATGACTAATGCTAATGTTTCGGCCCCAGGAATGTTTCCTAATAATGGTTGGATTCGTGAAGAGAAACTTGTAGCGGCAGACGCACTCGAGAAGAATCCTGCAAATGTAATCGCTACTTGAATCGTTGCGAGAAATTCATCTGAATTCTCTAACAAGCGCATTACTTTAATCGCTTTTTTATCTCCTTCTTGCGCTTTTTGTGCCATTTTCCCTTGATTAATAGACACAAACGCAATCTCCGCTGCAGCAAAAAATGCATTTATTGCAGTCAATAATACAATGATTAAGATCTGGACTCCCAGCGAACTCCCATCTGAATCAGCTGTCATAATTTTGTTAACCCCTTTTAACTATAGATTTTTCCCATTCTATGAAATGGTATAGAGATATCATATCAGTTTTTTTTGAAAAATCAAGATTTAGTACTGTTTTGTAATGGTTCTTTAATGTTTAAAACCCTTTCTAATGCAATTTTCAGATAGATTCTTTCCATTCTCTCATCATTTCCTAACTTTTCTAGTTACAATTCGCCTAAAAAGTGGTACTATTGTAGTGAAACCAATCTCAAGGAGGAATGAGTATGTTATTAAAATCTCTTGTAGTTCCAAAAAAGAGTCTAACGGTTGTTAAAGAATCTTGCACGTTAGAAGAAGCAATTACGATTTTAGAAGAATCAGGATACCGCTGCGTTCCTGTATTAGATGAAACGGAAACTTTCTTTAGAGGAAATATTTATAAAATGCATATCTATCGCCACAAAGCAAACGGTGGAGATATGAGCCTTCCAGTTACTCATTTAATTAAGAACTCTACTAAATTTATTAGTATCGATAGTTCATTCTTCAAGGTATTCTTCACGATTAAAGAGTTACCTTATATTGCCGTATTAGATGAGCAACAACGCTTCTACGGAATCTTGACACACAGTAGCTTACTTAGCATGCTTCAAGAATCATGGAACGTGAAAAACGGTTCTTATGTATTAACAATCATTTCTGGTGGTGAAAAAGGCGCACTTGCGAATATCTCTAAAGTTATCAACAAGTATGCTTCAATCGCCAACGTAATGACTATCGATACTCAAAAAGATAAAAGCTTACGTCGTATCTTGGTGACATTGCCAGCAGGCGTGACAAAAGATACCCTACAACAAATCATCGACAGCCTCGAAAAGAAAGACTACACAGTCGCTGAGGTGGAGGATTTACAGAACAACTAGGCAGAAAGACAGAAGCTAAAAAAGAGCTCACAGTGTGAGCTCTTTTTGCTTCGTAGTCTTTCGCCCGCAAAGTTTATTAGACTTTCTTGAATCACGAGTGATGAAAAGAAAGTCAATAAACCACTGCGTATACGTGTATGCGTATAAATATGAGAATAGTTAACGAGGTCAAACAACTTCTGCGACTATTCTGGGAAGCAAAACTTCACAGTGAGAAGTTTTGCAGTCCTGTGAGCCCGAACTCAACTACTAGGATACGAGGTCGAGTTCAACTTCACAATCACAAAGACAGAACACAAAAAACCAGCACACCAGCCTTAAGCTAGTGTGCTGTTCTTTTTTCTATCTTATCGAACCGCTGAGCGAGCCATACGAGCTACGGTATGACGAACGCCTCGGATTGCTACTGACAATGCGTAAATATTTTCCACTACCGCTAAACCGCCGTATCCTGCGTCCCCGATATGTTGAATATCCACACCGGCCACT
>CALHVK010000050.1 GCA_938039195.1 uncultured Carnobacteriaceae bacterium | reverse complement strand
GAGCGACAATCGTTTGCAACGCAACAACCACTTCACTAGCCGTTACAAGAGCATCATGTCCTAAATGAGGGCGACCTACGTGAGAGCTCTTTCCTGTAATTTTAATTTTGAAAATATCACATGAAGCATTCACCGGACCCCCTTGAACCGCAAACGATCCGACAGGTAGTCCTGAATTTACGTGAATCGCAAATGATTCATCGATGTTGTCAATTTTTCCAGAAGCAACAAATTGTTTTGCTCCCGCACCAATTTCTTCTGCAGGTTGGAATGCGATTAAGACGGTCCCTGCAAAGCTATCTTTCAACTCGTTCAAGACTCTAGCGGTTCCTAGCCCCATTGTCGTATGCGCATCATGTCCACATGCATGGTTTAATCCTGGACGTTTAGACGCATAAGGCTTACCAGTGCAGTCCGGTAGTTCTAATGCATCAATATCCGCACGAAGTAATACCGTCTTTCCTTCCCCTTTGCCACCTTTAATAATGGCTAACGTTCCTGTTTCGGCCACTTTTTCAAATGGGATTCCGAATGAAGTTAATTCTTTTTGAATGTAGGCAGCAGTATCGTACTCTTTTAAGCTTGATTCTGGGTTTTCATGAAAATGTCTTCTTGTTGCGACAAGATATTCGTTTAACGCTTGTGCTTTTTGTTTAATTTCGCTCATCGTTTTTGCCTTCTTTCATTGAATAAAGAGGCATGCTAGGCACGCCTCTTAAGGTTTTGTTATTTCAAAGTAGCTTTTTCCCAAACTGGTACGTTAGCACCTTTTGAAACTTCTTCGATTTTCTTAGCTGTTTCAGGTGATTGGTAGTATTCTACGATTTTTTTGTAAACTTCGTTGTTTTCGTTACCTTCTTTAGCAGCGATTACGTTGTAGTAAGGTTGTGACGAATCAGTAATTTGTTCAATAAAGATAGAGTCTTTTGTTGGTTGGAATCCAGCTTCAACAGCGAAACCGTTGTTGATTAATGAAGCAGCAACATCATCTAAAGCACGAGCTGTTTGTCCAGCAGGTAATTCTTTGATTTGGATGTTTTTAGGATTTTCAACGATGTCATCTTTAGTTGCTAAAGTGTTGTTAGGATCTTTTAATTTAATAACGCCAGCTGCGTGTAGTAAACGTAATGCACGTGAGTTGTTTGAAGTATCTTCAGGAATAGCAATTGTATCGCCATCTTTTAATTCACTTACGTTTTTAATTTTCTTAGAGTAAACACCCATTGGAGCAATTACAGTGTAGCCGATTGGTTTGATGTGTGTTCCTTGTTCTTTGTTGAAACGTTCTAAGTAAATAATTGTTTGGAAAGCGTTCAAGTCAACGTCGCCATTTTCTAACGCTTGGTTAGGTTGTACGTAGTCAGTGAATTCTACTAATTCAACTTCAATACCTTCTTTTTCTTTCAAGCGAGCAATTACATCGTCCCAAACTTCGTGGTTCCCTGCGTTAACCCCGATTTTAACGTGTTTGTTTTCTTGTTTTGCTTCTGATGAAGCTGAGCTTGATGAGTTTGATGTTTGTGCAGCTCCACATGCTGCTAATGATAATGCTGCCGCTGCAGCTACGAATAATTTTTTAATGTTCATTTTGTTTTTCCCCTTTTGAGTTAGTTTGTTTTTGTTTTTTGATGCGATTGCTCGCATCCTGTGTAGTTGAGTTCGGGCTGTTAGGCTCGAATCCTGTGTAGTTGAGCTCGGAAAAGCAGAGGCTCAAGCCTTTCGAGGTTAGTCCGCACGACTTGTTCCAAGTCCCTTGCGGCTAACCTGCGAACCGTCATCGCCTCTAACCGCTTTTCCTCACATCCTGGTTTTTATTTAGTGGCTTTTTTCTCTAAATAGTCACCGATTGCTTGGGTGATGAAGACGATGATTAACATGATAATTGTAGCTACCACGATAACGTCTCCTTGGAATCGGTTATAACCACGTGAGATAGCTACGTTACCGATACCGCCGGCACCAAACGCTCCGGCCATGGTTGTTAAACCAATTAAGCTGATAATTGTTAGTGAGCTTGCACGGATTAAGCTTGGCAAGCCTTCTTTTAAGTACACTCGGAAGATAATTTCTAGCGGTGTACATCCCATTGCTTCACTAGCTTCGATAACCCCTTTATCTACTTCGGTCAACGCTAATTGCACTTGACGAGAGTAGAATGGAACGGTTGCGAATACTAGCGGAACAATAGCTCCTGGAATACCAATGGTTGTTCCTACGATTGCACGAGTTACTGGAATCAGTAACATGGCAAGAATGATAAATGGAATTGAACGGAATAAGTTCACGACTTTATCCAGTACCAAATACAAGGCTTTATTTTCAAGGATGTTTCCTTCACGCGTTACAACGAGTGTCACCCCTAAGGCAATCCCTAAGATTCCAGCGATTAAACCTGTTAACCCAACCATGATTAATGTATCAAAGGTTGCTTTTTGAATTTCCAACCATACTTTAGCATCGATGTTTGGGAACAACGTTTTAAAATCAATAAAGGCTAATAAATTCATCTTAGGCACCTCCCTTTGCTTCTTCTAAAACATCAACTGACACGCCTTGTCCTTTAATGTAAGAAAGTGCACTTTCAATGCTTTCTTTTTCACCAGATAGACCAACCAATAATGTTCCAACTGGAGTCTCTTGGATGATTTCCACGTTCGCAAACAAGATGTTCGCTGCTACTTGGAATTGAGTCGATAATTTTGTAATTAACGGCTCCCCTGTCGAAGCACCAACAAACGAAATTTTCACTAAGTAGTCTCCGTCTCTCAGATTCAATAACTGTTCGTGTGAGAGAACTGTTTCAATTCCTTGGTTGATATGAGTCGCTGTGTCGATAAAATCTTTCGTTAAGTTGCGTTGTGGATTTGTAAAGATATCAAGTACTGTTCCTTGCTCGATCACTTCACCGTCTTCCATTACTGCAACCTTATTACAGATTTCTTTAACAACTTGCATCTCATGCGTGATAATCACAATCGTAATTCCTAATTGCTCATTTACCTTCTTCAATAACTCTAAGATTGAGTATGTTGTTTTAGGGTCAAGCGCACTTGTCGCTTCGTCACAGAGCAATACGTCTGGGTCGTTGGCTAACGCACGGGCAATCGCCACACGTTGTTTTTGTCCCCCAGAGAGTTGGCTTGGATAGCTATTTGCCTTATCTTCAAGACCAACCAGTTGTAAGAGAGAGTCAACTTTCTCTTTAATTTCTTTCTTCGTTAACTTCACCAATTTTGGTTCCGCGGTTGGATCAACAGCTGTTTCTCCTTCTTCCAATAGCGGTTTCTTCGCTTTTTTCAGCGGGAAAGCCACATTGTCAAAGACGCTTAACGTATTCATTAAGTTGAAGTGTTGGAAAATCATTCCAATTTTCTTTCGTGCATCACGTAATTCATTTGGTTTCAATTTCAATAAATCTACGCCATTGACTTCCACATTTCCACTAGTAGGACGTTGCAGTAAGTTAATGGTACGAACTAGAGTACTTTTACCTGCACCACTATATCCGATAATTCCATAGATATCCCCGTCTTCCACATCGACAGAAACATTTCGAACGGCTTTTACGACTTTCTTACCTTGCGTAAAGGTCACGTCGATATTTTCTAATTTAATCATGTGTTCTCCTTTCTTTTCTTCAAACAAAAATCGTCCCCTCACTAACATGGGTTAGCAAAAGGACGAGTCAAATTCTCGTGTTACCACCTTTGTTTATAGTATTCTCACAAATACTATCTCCGTCTGTTTCAATCAAAACAGAAAGCTATATCGGGCTTACCCGTAACCATCTAATCATTCGACGATTAACACTCCGAGGCCATCTTCAAAGCTTCCACTTATGTCTCTTTTCACCAACCGAGACTCTCTACTGAAAAGTTCCACTCTTACTCTTCTCATCAACGTGTTTTATAAACATGTTAATAGGATACCAGCAAACCACCTTCTAGTCAATTAACACTTTTTTATCGCTAGTTATAACTAATAGTTATATCCAAAAAAATAAACTACTATATAATAACTAATATTTTTCTACCTTATTATTTTCTTGTACAATGAGAATGACAACCTTGAAAGGAGCTTTTCCATGGAACTTGAATTAATTCCGTATAAAACAATGCCGACTTGGACGGCGACAACTTTACCCGAGCCATTCCAAAAAATGCATAATACCAAAGTGGGGACTTGGGCACACCTCACGATTTTAGAGGGCGCGCTAACCTTTTATGAACTAGACGAAGAAGGAAATGTAATAGCCGAGCATCTCTTTACAAAAGATTCAGAAATTCCATTCGTCGAACCTCAAGCATGGCACCGCGTTTCTCCAGCAAGTGACGATTTGAAATGTTATCTGACTTTCTATTGCACGCCTGAAGATTATTTTTCGAAAAAATACGACCTCACGCGTACACACTCAGAAGTGATTGAAGCAACTCCGAAGTTCCCTAAAGGAAAAGTACTCGACCTTGGAAGCGGTGAAGGAAGAAACAGCTTGTACTTGGCTAAGAAAGGCTTCGATGTGACTTCGCTTGATCTCAACTCGATGAGTCTTGCGAAATTAGCACAGATTGCGGAAGCGGAAGGCCTTGATATCGATATTCAGCCGTATAACATCGAGAGCGCAGACATTCCAGGAGGACTCTATGACGTCATTATTTCAACAGTGGTCTTGATGTTCTTAGATCCGTATACAATTCCTGATGTGATTGAAAATATGCAATCCCATACGGCACCTGGCGGATTCAATCTCATCGTGGCAGCCATGTCGACAGAAGACGCACCTTGTCCTGTCAACTTCCCTAAGACATTTGCAAGTGGCGAATTGAAAGACTACTACGCTGGTTGGACCTTGCATAAATATAATGAAGACTTTGGCCAACTCCATAAAACAGACGAAAACGGCAATCGCATTCAAATGAGATTTGTGACACTATTAGCAGAGAAGTAAGGATACAAAAAGGACATCAGCAAA
>CALHVK010000049.1 GCA_938039195.1 uncultured Carnobacteriaceae bacterium | reverse complement strand
TTTAAGTGTCTACTTTAGAGGGAGCATATCACACTTCAAAAAATGACTCCTTCGAATCCTAGCGGATTTGGCCATAAAAGCTGTAATGGGGCACCGACTTGAGCCAAAGTCTCAAGTTCTACCAAGCTTCAAACTGACTCTACGAGAACCCCTAGAGTCAGTAATTCACATTGGTTGCCATCCCCCATTACTGCTATGATGGCATCCGCTGGATTCTACGGCTTCAATCTTTCCACTTCATTTTTCGAAGTGTAGCATATATGCTACATTTTACTTTTTTTCATGCAAAAATGGCGCGAGAAAATTTTATACAGATAGCTCATTTTTCCCCTGCGGAAAATCAACAAATTTTGTATAAATGCACTCCTCACTGTATAGAAGATCCCTTTACAAATGGATCCTTCATCTGGATTTCTAATCGCTGCTCCATCCATCTGCTGAATAACTTTTATATCATTCTAGTACTAGCCATTCGGGAGATTATATTCTAAAAATTCAATTTTCGGAATAGATCCAATAAACCCCGTCGAATTTATTTTTCAATTTTTTTGGACAAAAAAAGAAACGAAGCAACGACTTGCTGCTTCATTTCTTATAGAATTTGATTACATTTCTAAGCTAACGAATGAATAAGGAACTAATTCTTCTAAGCGTAGTTCACGAATTTCGCCTTTTCCATTCAATAAGAATACAAGAGTATCTGGTCCACAGAACTCAACCATCACTTGACGACAAATGTTACAAGGTGGTAAGAATCCTTCTGTTTCCCCCGCAACGGCAATTGCTAAAATATCGCCTTTACGATAACCTTGTGAAGCTCCGTAGAAAATCGCGCTACGTTCTGCACAGTTTGTCACTCCAAACGATACATTCTCAATGTTGGCACCTGTAATCACACGGCCATCTTTATATAACACCGCAGCTCCTACAGGGAATTTTGAATACGGACAGTAAGCATTCTTTAAAACTTCTTTGGCTTGCTCCATCAGAGCCACTTTATCAATTGTTGTCATGGGTTGTACTCCTTTTTTGTGTTGTATTCCTATTATACAGATTTTATAAGGAGTTTCAACAGTTCTCTCTGCCAACTTTTTACTAAAATTCCGACTCCAGTCCTATGCTTGCACCTTACAACTGTGGTACACTAGGGTCATTGATGAAAGGAGCTTGGTGATGCTACAGCTACAACATATTTCAAAAGTTTATCATACCGCGAATCAAGAGTTTCACGCGTTGAAAGATATCTCGATTCGTTTCCGTGAAAATGAGTTCGTCTCAATTCTCGGGCAATCGGGTTCAGGGAAAACCACCTTATTAAATATCATCGGTGGACTCGACCAATACACATCGGGTGATTTACTCATCCAAGGAAAATCAACAAAGCAATTTAAAGACCGCGATTGGGATAGCTACAGAAACCACACCATCGGATTCGTCTTCCAGTCCTATAATCTCATCGGCCACCAAACGGCACTCTCAAACGTCGAGATTGCGATGACCCTCTCTGGTGTTTCCAAAGCGGAACGCAAGAAACGTGCCATCGAAGCGCTCGAACGTGTTGGCCTAAAAGACCATTTATATAAGAAACCAAACCAAATGTCTGGGGGACAAATGCAACGAATCGCGATTGCGCGTGCCCTTGTCAATAATCCAAAAGTCGTTTTAGCCGACGAACCAACGGGAGCGCTCGATTCTGAGACTTCGCTTCAAATCATGGAGTTATTAAAAGACATCGCCAAGGAACGTCTCGTCATCATGGTGACGCATAACCCAGAGCTGGCAAAGACGTACTCCACTCGTATCGTACAAGTATTAGATGGAAGCATCTTAAGCGACTCGAATCCATACGAACCAACCGAAGAAACCAAACAAGGCGACATTCAGTTTACGAAGACGAAGATGAGCTTTATGACGGCTCTTGCCCTTTCGTTTAATAACCTATTGACGAAGAAAGGCCGTACCTTCCTGACAGCCTTTGCCGGTTCCATCGGAATTATCGGGATTGCCCTTATTCTGGCGCTCTCGAACGGTGTGAGCGACTACGTGAAGAAGGTGCAAGAAGACACCCTCGTCTCTCTTCCACTGACGATTAGTGAGCAGAACCACAGCAACTTGCTAGCGACCTCTCCGGATTTAAGCGATAAGCCTTATAAAGACAATAACGAGCTCGGCGTCAATACGGTGTTGACGAATTTATTGAAAAAACAAATCGGGAAAAACGACCTCGCGTCCTTCAAGACTTACTTGGACGAACACGCATCCGAAGTCGCAGCCCTCACCAAAGACATTCGTTATCAATACAATTTACAACCGTACATTTACGCCAGCGACACATCAAACGGTCCAAAGAGCATTCTTCCGTCAAACTTAGCGGAAGAAGTCGATACAGCCAACCAAACAATTAAAGGCTACTTGCAAAACATCGACTATTGGA
>CALHVK010000048.1 GCA_938039195.1 uncultured Carnobacteriaceae bacterium | reverse complement strand
AATTTTTCAACAGTTGCCGCATCTTTTAAGTTACCTTCTTCGTCGAATGCTTGTAGGGCGTGACCTAATAAGAATTCATCACTTGGTAAAACGCGTGCTTTAATTTCTGGTGCGTCTAGGATTTGACGTAATTGACTTTGTGCACGTGAAGAACCTAATGTTCCGTATGATGCTCCTGTAATCATGACAGGTTTGTTTAATAATGGGTAGATACCATAAGATAACCATGCTAAAGCGTTCATTAATACAGCTGGGCATGAGTGGTCATATTCTGGTGTACTAATGATTACTCCATCTGCTGCAGCGATTTTATCTGCAATTGCTTGTGCTTCTTGTGGCACTACTTTAGGAGTTGGTTTGTTGAACATTGGAATGTCTTTAATTTCGACAAGTTCAATTTCCGCCTGTTCTGAAAAATGTTTTTGAATGTATTGTAATAGTTGACGGTTTGTTGATTTTTTAGAGTTTGTTCCGACTAAACCGATTAATTTAACCATTTGAGTACTTCCTTTCGAGTAATTGAATCTTTGAAGCAAGTCCTGATGTGTAGAAGATACGATCATCTTCCAAAATCAACACAGCTTCGATGTTAGGGTGTTGTTCCACTTCGAATAAGATTTCGTGTGCTTTTTTTCCAAAGAGTCTAGTCGTCCATATCTCACAATCCACGGATTGCTTCGATACAATCGTCAGACTCGCAACGTCTGTTTCTGCTGGATATCCAGTATTAGGGTCCAAAATATGATGGTATTTCTTCCCATCCACTTCGAGCACCCGTTCATAGACACCTGATGTCACAATCGACTCATCTTGAATCGGAAGAAGCGCCACATTTTCTCCACGCAGGAGTTTAGGGTTTTGAATCCCAATCCACCAATTTCCATCTTCATGATGAACAGCTGGTCCTAGTGTAAGAACATTCCCACCAAGATTAATGAGCGCAGAAGTCACTCCTTGCTCTTTTAGCTGTTCTATCACCAAGTCGGCAATATACCCTTTGGCAATACAACCAAGGTCGATTCGCATTCCTTCTTCCAACAGAAAAATCGTCTGACTCTCTTCATCCAGTTCGACTTTCGTTGCATCGGTCAGTTGCAGTTTGGCTTTAATTTCTTCATCCGTTGGTACTCGTGCATCACTAAAGCCCACGCGCCATGTTTGAACAACCGGGCCAATCAAGATATTCATCCGACTTCCCACAGCTAAACTATTCTCCAGCCCTATTTTTACTAAATGAAAAATTTCTGGATGAACACTAACTGCATGTTTCCCCGCTGCCAAGTTCACGGCCATTAGCTCCGAAGTTGGGTCATTCGCGCTAAAACGATGCTCATATCGCTTTAATTGCTCGAAAACTTCAGCCACTAAACGCTCGCCTTCTGGATGCGCAATTTTCAATTCGATGACGGTTCCCATCAATCGAATGGTACCTGTATGATACTGTTCCAAAACTGCCATTTCTCCTAAACGAATTTTGTGATAAAAGTCACAGAAACGCCTACACAAAAGCGTTTTCTACTCCTTATTCTGAATGTAACACAGCAGAAATCAAATTTCAAGAACAAGACCTATTTTCACTAATAAAAATATGCATAAGAAAACTATTCTCATGCATATAATCCTTATTTATTAAATTTTATTTACAGTCCACCCTTTGGAAATTTTCTATCAATAGACTCTTCCAAAGAACCAATAAGCCGAATCCCTTCCCCTCCTGAGAAGCAAGAAACTTAATTTGAGCTTTTAAAGAGTGTTGGGTTCCTCGAGGGACGAAAAAAAGCCCCCCTAGATTTATAGTAGTTGTAATAGCGAGTTCATAACCAATGTGAATTACTGACTCTAGGGTAAAACCCGTAGAGTCAGTTTGAAGCTTGGTAGGATTGAGACCTCGGCTCAATCCGGTATCGCTATTATAACAACTATAAAAATTCTAGGGGGAGCTTTTTGAAAGTCCCTACGGTACTCCCATTAAATCTTTTTAACAAACTCAGATTTAAGTTTCATTGCGCCGAAGCCATCTATCTTACAATCGATATTATGATCGCCTTCCACGATACGAATATTCTTCACACGTGTTCCTTGCTTAATATCTTTCGGAGCGCCTTTTACTTTTAAGTCTTTAATGACTGTTACAGTATCGCCATCTTGTAATTTATTTCCGTTCGCATCGATGGCTACTGGACCTTCTTCAACTTCTGAACCTGGTTCCCATTCATACGCACATTCTGGACATACTAATAATACGCCATCTTCATATGTGTATTCTGAACCACATTTAGGGCAATTTGGTAATGACATTTTCATTCCTTCTTTCTTTTAAAAATTCGTCTTAACGACGTTTACGAATCATATCTAAAGGTTTCACTGGCTCTGATACTTTCATCTTGCAGATCATCATCGCGTGAGGAGCTGCTTCGATTTCTTCGCCATTTTCATCCCATAATTGTGTTAATGCTTCTTCGTGGTGACGCATTCCTGGTCCGTAGAACTCGATATGGTCTCCCACTTTGAAGTTATTACGTTGTTGTACTGTTGCGATTTGTGTTTCTGGATCATATTCAAGCACTTGTCCAACGAAAGCATATTGAGGAATTTGACGGCGTGGGCCAAATAATTGCTCTTCTTCAGTTGGAATTTGGTAGTAGAAACCAGTTGCTAACTCACGTTGCGCTGCTTTCCATAACTCGTCAATCCATTCTTGTTTACATACATAGTTATCTGGATCTTCGCAGTAAGAATCTACTGCGGCACGGTAAACGTTCGATACTGTTGAAACATAGTGGATTGATTTCATACGACCTTCAATCTTCAAGCTATCCACACCTGCTTCGATTAAGTCAGGTAAGTTTTGAAGCATTGATAAGTCAACGGCACTCATTGAGAATTTCTCTTCGATTCCTTCTTCGCCAGCACCGACCATATTCTTTTCACCAGCAAATGGCATATCGAATAGACCGTATTTCCAACGACAAGACTGCGCACATCCCCCACGGTTAGCATCACGATGCACCATGTGGTTTGATAATACGCAACGGCCGGAATAAGAAATACACATTGCACCATGGATAAAGGCTTCGATTTCTACATCCACTTTTTCTTGCATTTCTCTGATTTCATCCATTGATACTTCACGCGCTAACACGACACGTTCTAACCCTTCGTCTTTCCAGAAGTTGAGCGTTTCGTAGTTGGCTGCTGAGGATTGTGTTGATAAATGGATTGGTAATCCAGGCGCCTCTGAGGCACAAATATCCATTAAGGCCATGTCACTGATGATGGCTGCATCAATCCCGATGTCACGAACTGTACGGAAGAAGTCTCCCGCTCCTTTTTCATCACCTTCATGAGTAACCATGTTGGCTGCGATATATACTTTTGCATTATGTGCATGGGCAAAATCAACGGCTTCTTTCATTTCCGCAAAGTCGAAGTTCCCTGCACGGCTACGAAGTCCGTACGCTTCTCCACCAAGGAAAACCGCATCTGCTCCGTACAAAATAGCTGTTTTTAATTTTTCAAGAGTACCCGCTGGAGCAAGTACTTCAGGTTTTTTCAATATTTTTCTTCCCATTTGACTCTCTCCTATTTCACATCTTCTGGATTTAAAATATAAAATCCTGCTTCGAGGCCACGTACTTTTGGATGGTGTGCGCGTACTTGTAGTTCAAGGCTTGCGCTCTTCTCTGGAGTCCATGTGCCTGCTTCGATTTCATTACGAGCATTGACGAATAATTTCGCTACTTCCACGAAATCTTGACCTGGAGCTAACACTCCGTCTAATTTCCATTGTGGAATGCCCATTTCTGTTAATTCTAACAAATAAGGTGCAAGAGACACGTCGTTATTCGCGAAAATATGCGTTCCGTTAATGTCTTCGTAGATAGAATAGTGAGAATCTTCATCGGCAGGTTCTGATACGAATAAACCGCGACGTTTTTCAACTGATTCTTTTTTCTCGATATAGTTAAAATAGTTATTTAACAGTGGGCGTTTTGAATGATGGATACAAGTCGCACCGTACACGAGAACTTCGATTGGAATTTCTACACCTGCTGCCAAAATTTTCATTTCTTCACGAGGAATTTCACGCGCAATCACCGCACCAACGGCACCACGTTTTCCCCAGAAGTTGATTTGACGACTACTTGTTACTAAAACCGCTGCATCATAACGATACGGAATAGAGTACTCAGGGTTCTTCATAATTTGAACCACTCCTGGATCTCCTACCGCGATGTTATCAACACCGATTTCCTTTAAAAATGTTAAATACTCAGGTACAAGCGCAATTCCTTCATTATGGAAAATCGCGTTGACAGCAACGCTTGCTTTCTTTCCATATTGGTGCGCCAATTCCGTTAATTCTTTTTGTTCCTCACGTGTAAACGACATAGGAAGGCGAAGTCCGAATTGGTCTTCCCCAAAATAAATCGTGTCCACGCCCGCTTCAAGCAAGTCTTTTGCTTGTTGGATGGATTCAACTGTTGCAATCAGCTCTATCATCCAAAGGCCCCCTTTGTTTCTATTAAATTTATACTCATCTAGAGTATCATAAAATGGCTCATTTTTCTAATGTTGTATAGAAAAATAAACAATCCACCCTACCAAAAGTGGCGGATGGATTGCTGTTTGTTATTCGACTTCTAATTGAATGCCAAATCCTTCTGGCAAAGCAGTAAATACGGCAATCTCAGATGGAAGTAAGTGCCCGATGACATTTTGTCGAACGTCTTGCGGCAACTCAACTTTAGCAATTTCGATTTCGCCTTGGTAACGACCATACTGGTTATTGGCTTGATTGATTTCTCCAACGATGCGGGTTGTTGTAGAAACTTCTCCGCCAAGTAAGGCCCAGCCGCGAGTACCAAGTACACGGTACACAAAATCACTGGCATCGATACGGTCACGAAGCACTTTACCTGTTAATTCGATAGGAGCTTCTGCCTTCAACGATACGAACCCGTCTTGGAATTCCTTCATGACTTTTTGTGTAGAGGCGTTAATAAATGTGTCTCCCACTAAAATCATATCGGTATGCGCCTTAATAAGTTCGCAAATCGCCAATCGCGTATCTAACGTACGATGCGTTTCAACGGTTGGTAAACCTTCATGAAGCGGTCCTCTTAAAGGCTCATCTCCTGGAATAAATGCCAGCACTTTTACACCGAGCGCATGTAATTTTTGATTAATCGTCGTGAATTTTTCAAGCGAAATCCCTGAATATACTTTTGGATAATAATTATGACAAGCGATGATTCGACGAGCAAATCCGAGTCGTTCCAAAAGTTTATATTCACGATGCGTAAACGTCGAAGCATTCACGACAAGCGTAAACGCCTTGCCGCAACGTTCAATAAACGCTTCGTCTCCAAATTCGTCCAGACGTAAGTACGATAGCCCTGCTTTTTTCAGAGCTGCTATGTTTTCTTTGGTAAGATCTTTATGGGCGATGTCTGGAATTAAATCCACCTCATATGAACGAGCAAGTTCCACAAGACGTGTCATATCCGAGATTTCTAGCGGATGTTCTGGCAACTGAAAAGAAGTAAAAGCCACGGTTTGACGCGCGGCTTTCATTTCTTCTAATACTTGTGTCACAACTTGTTCACCAAGATTGATATAGATGGAGCGCCCAAAAGAAATGTTTGCTCTATTTGTTTCCATATACTTCGTTAATACGATCTTCATCTACACCGAAGAACCATGTGATGACAAATCCACCGATGTAAGCTCCGACCATTGCAGTTAGGAATAACGCTTGTGTTCCAGGAACCATAATTAATGCACCGAATAATCCTGAAACCCCTTGAGATACAGTACCTAAGTGGAATAGAACAGCTAACATTCCTCCAAAGCCTGATCCTAAGCAGGCTGTTAAGAATGGTCTACCTAAAGGAAGTGTTACAGCGTACATCATTGGTTCCCCGATACCTAAGATACCAACTGGTAATGAGTCTCTTGTTAATTGTTTTAATTTTTTGTTCTTAGTCTTCAAGTATAATGCTAAACCTGCACCTACTTGTCCACCACCAGCCATCATTAAGATTGGTAATAGGTAGTTGATACCTTGAGTTGGTCCTTCTGGATTGTTTAATAGAACGTGGATTGGAGTTAATGCTTGGTGTAAACCAACTGATACGATTGGCAAGAATCCAGCCGCTAAGATGTAACCACCAAAGATTCCTAATTGTTCATATACGAAGTTTAATACTTTGTAAATTCCATCTGTTAAAAAGGCACCAGCAGGTTGGATGATTAATACTGATAAGAATGCACCAATGATTAAAGTTAATAATGGTGTTAAGAATGTCTTCAACATTGATGGGATTACTTTATCAATAGCGCGTTCTAAGTATGCAACAAGAATACCCATCATTAATGCAGCTAATAATCCCCCAGCACCTGGGTTATATGGTTTATCAGTAAATGGCATCAATACTTGACCTGCATCTGTTTTTAGTAAAAGAGGCATTGATGGTACAACAATTGACATACTTCCAGCGATTGCCCCAAGAATTGGAGTTCCTTTGAACTCACGAGCGGCATTGTATCCTACATATAAAGGTAAGAAGGCGAATAGACCCCAACCCATTGTACGAATGGCTTGGTACCACCATTCAAAGTTATAAGCATTTTGTGTAGTTACGTTAATAACGTTTGAAATACCATTGATTAAACCAGCAGCGATAATCCCTGGTAATAGTGGCACGAAAATATTCGCAATGTGTTCTAAGAAGCGTTGGATAGGTCCATTGTGTTTTGCTTTATTTTCTTTTTTGTTTTCTTTCGCTAAATCAGCTGCGTCTACTTCGTCTACGCTACCTAATTCAATTCCTGTTAATTCCGCAAATTCGCGACCAACTTCAGTCACTTTACCAGGTCCTAAAACGATTTGAACCCCTTGTTCACGTTCTACAACCCCTAATACTGAATCCACATCTTTTAATCCAGCGACATCTACTTTAGATGTATCTGCTACTGTCAGACGTAAGCGAGTCATACATGTAGCATTACTTACTACGTTTTCCTTTTGTCCGACTTTATTTAAAATTTCATTTGCTACTTTCTTTGCATCCATTTTATTAAGCCTCCTTATTTTTCATTGCCTTTACGATATTCATTTGATTTTCTTGAAGCAGTCTTTCTGCTTCTTGTGCCGAAATATGATGTATTTGAGAGATAATAGCGACTTTTAAATCAAAATCATTTTCCTCAAGAACACGTCTTGCGTCTTCAGGAGAAAGATTTGTGATTTTAGAGAGGATATTGGCCGCTCGTTGTTTCAGCTTTTGATTGGTTGGCTGAACATCGACCATATATCCTTTAAAGATTTTTCCTACTTGAATCATTGCAGTCGTTGTAATCATATTGAGAATGATTTTTTGTGCCGTCCCTGCTTTCATTCGCGTAGAGCCTGTAACCACTTCTGGTCCAGTAATCGCTTCGATACCAACCGAAGCTATGTTAGAAATTAAAGCATCTGGAGAATTGGAAATCGCACCTGTGAAACAGCCAACCTCATTGGCATAGGCAAGTCCTGCTGCAACATAAGGTGTGCGTCCACTCGCGCTAATTCCGACGACTACATCCTCTTTGACAAGATCCAAGTCTCTTAACTGTGCCTCGGCTAAGGTTTCATCGTCTTCGGCACCTTCTATAGCGTTACGAAGAGCGTAATCTCCACCCGCAATCAGTCCCACTACCATCTCCGGTGATACACCGAATGTTGGTGGGCATTCGCTTGCGTCCAGAACACCAAGTCGACCAGAAGTCCCCGCGCCCAGATAAATCAATCGGCCTCCTTTCTCGAATGCTTGTACAACACCTGCTGTCACTTTTTCAATTTCTGGAATGCACTGTTCAATCGCATCAGTGATTTTTCTGTTTTCGTCATTCATATAACGTAAAATCTCACGAATCGACTGCGTTTCAATATCCTTACTTCTGTCATTGACTTGCTCTGTCATCAATTTTGAAATGTCATCCATTTTCTCCACCTCCTCTTAAAAATTCCACTAAAATTCATAATGAAATCGTTTTTCTTAAACATATTATACAGCGTTGTAAATTTTATTTCAATACTGTATAATGAAATCGGAAACAATATTTCTCGAAAAAGGTAGGTATTCCATGAAAAAGTTTTTAACAGCAACAGATAAAAAAATTGAAGAATTCATCTCAAAGCATTCAGATATCGTACTTTCTTCAAGCATTCATGTATTGGCAGATGAAATTGGGGTTTCGTCTTCTTCTATTAGTAAATATATTAAAAAAATTGGGTTCCGTTCTTATTCACGTTTCAAAGTGAATTTAGCGCAACAAAACTCACAATCCATTGACGAACAAATCGATAAAGACGACTCTATCAAAACCATTCAATCTAAATTAATTAAGACAGTTACTCGTTCCTATGAAATGACGATCGAACTAATCGATGACGACACACTCGACCGCGTGATTGACTTACTCAAAAATGCGAACAAAATCTACACTTTTGGGGTCGGGGCTTCAGGTCTAGTCTGCAGCGATATTTACTTTAAACTAAGCCGTATCGGTAAAAATATCGTGTACCATACAGACTCACACATCCAACTCGCAAGCCTTAGCAACGCTACAGAAAAAGACTTAGTGATTGGTGTCAGCTACTCTGCTAACACAAGAGAAGTCTTTGCAGCCTTTGAAATTGCTAAACAGCGCGGCATTCCAACTGTATCGATTACTGGACAAGGAAACGGCAATCTAGACGCTCTCAGCACCTATTGTCTCAAAGTTCCTCGCCATGAAAAATCGATTCGTTCCGCAGCTATTACCAGTCGTAACGACTCGCTCTTCCTAGTCGATTTACTCTACTTAGGGCTTCTTCAAAAAGACGAAAGCCGTGCAAATGACATTCTAGAAAGCAGTTATAAGTTGACGCATCAGTTGAGAAAATAAAACACAAACACAAAAAAACTCGAAGCAAATTACGCTTCGAGTTTTAATTTTCCATAATTTGTTTTATAAACAACAGCTGCTCTTTGTTACATTGTTGTCCCACTTTATTTTTCAGATTCAAATGGAATACATGCCCTTGCGGTTTCATTCTCTCCCCATATTCCTTAAATACAATTTCCACGCCCTTCTTCTCTAATACTTCCTTCAAGCGATAAGAATGCTTGCGTAAAAAATCTCCATTACTCGTTGTCATATGAACAGGCGGGAAATCTGAAGTAATATACTTCGCAGGGCTCATTTTCTTCACAGCTTCAACGGTCGGTTTCTCACCAAGTAGATCCGTTAAAAACGGTGTCAACGCACGTCCTTGCTTCTTCCATTCGGCCTCCATATCAAAGACTCCACAGTTTAAGAGCAATCCTTTCGGAACAAACCTTTTTGCTACTTTAATCCCAGGAAAACTTTCCGCATAGGCGTCATTCAACTGAATAGCCGTATACGCCGTCGCCAAATGCGCTCCTGCAGAATCTCCCACAAAGAAAAGATTCGAAAGATCGAAGCCATACTCATCTGCGTGATGAAATACCCACTCTACCATAGCTCCCACATCTTCTAAAGGAGCAGGAAAAGTGTGCTTTGGCGCGAGCCGGTAGCTAGCGTTCACCACCGCAAATCCTTGGGTAGCTAAATACATACAATACGGAGCGTATACCTTCTTATCTCCGTAAACCCAAGCACCGCCGTGAATATTCAGAAGTACGGGCAATTTGCCTTCCGCATCTTTCGGACGATAGAGGTCCAGCAAATGCCACTTGTCGCAGGATCCATAAGATACATTTTCAACAGTCTCGACATTCGTCGGTGGAACCCAACCCAAGTCTCGTTTTAAGTCCCCAATCGTAAATAACGTGCGGACAATATGACTCGTAAGTGACATTGCTAAACCTCCTTTCCTTTTAACGCTACTCATTTCTTTCTAAAAATGGTGTTACTAATTCCATCCACTCCAAGGGAAGATAAGTGGATAAATATCCGTGATTATACCCCTTGGCTTCATACAGCGTGCAATTAGGATGCATTTGTTGAAATAGTTTTGCCGATTCCTTTACGCACTTCATTTCTTTTTCTCCATAAATATAGAGAACCTCTGCTGAACTATTTGAAATCGCTGGTTTCAATTGATAACTGGCCATATAGGTCTTATAAATCGTTACTAATGTTTTCATCGGTAACCGTGACATATCTTCCAAATAGTAGTTTTCTAATTCTTCCGGATAAGCCATCTTAGGATACATCTTTTTCATGAGTTTTAATTGCATTTTACATGCAGCCTTACCGAACATCAACTTCCCAAAACCTTTTACAAACAAGATACTCATTTTTGCTAGTTTAGGTTGAGGAATGCAGAGGCTTCCATCAATAATGGCTTTGTCAGCTATATGAGAATCTAACGAAAGTAACTCCATGACAATTTGTCCCCCAAGAGAGACTCCTCCTAAAGCAAATACATGCCCATCGCATTGTTCTTTTATATACGCCAGAATTTCCTGTGCAGATTGTTCTGTGGACACATATTCTTTTTGACACTCCTCACCATGACCATCTAGCTCTGGCAAAATCACATGGTATCTATCTGACAGAAGACGCGCTTGTCTCAAATAATTCCACCACGAATTCCCTCCACCATGAATCAATATGATATGAGGATTATGATTATCTCCAAATTCATGAAATTTCATCAAAAAGCTCCCTTTCCACTACCAAATCTCTTTTATTCTACACAAAAAAGGCCGGACTGGATAGTCCGACCTTTAAAAGTGTCATTAAAAATTATTTTAATGTTACTGAAGCGCCAACTTCTTCTAATTGAGCTTTTAATGCTTCAGCTTCTTCTTTAGCTACGCCTTCTTTTAATACGCCAGGAGCGCCATCAACTAATGCTTTAGCTTCTTTTAATCCTAATCCAGTTGCTTCACGAACAACTTTGATTACTTTAATTTTTTGATCTCCAGCAGAAGTTAATTCTACAGTGAAGTCAGATTTTTCTTCTGCAGCTTCACCAGCGCCACCAGCTACTACAGCTACAGGAGCTGCTGCTGTTACGCCAAATTCTTCTTCGATAGCTTTTACTAAGTCGTTTAATTCTAATACAGTTGCTTCTTTAATGTCAGCAATGATTTGTTCAATGTTTAATGCCATTTTTAATTTCCTCCATTTTTTGGTTGTTTTAATAATTTTTTGTTTGTGTTTTTAAAAGTTAGCTAGCTTTATTAAGCTGCTGCGCCATCTTTTTGATCTGCAACGGCTTTGATTGCCAATGCAGTGTTGCGAACTGGTGCTTGTAATACTGATAATAGCATTGAAAGTAACCCTTCGCGGCTTGGTAATTTTGCAAGAGCTTCGATTTCTTCTTTTGAAGAAACTTTACCCTCAACAACACCTGCTTTAATTTCTAAAGCTTCAACTTTTTTAGCAAAGTCAGCTAAGATTTTAGCAGGAGCTACTACATCTTCGTTACTGAAAGCTACAGCTGATGGTCCTTTGAAAATGTCATCCATTCCTTCTAAACCAGCTTCTTTAGCTGCACGTGATAAAATGCTGTTTTTAACAACTGCAAATTGTACACCTGCTTTACGTAATTCTGAACGTAGATTTGTTGCTTCTTCTACAGTAATTCCTAAATAGTCCACAACAACAACTGATGATGCGTTTTTGAACTGTTCAGCAACTTCTGTAACTAGTTGCGCTTTTTTAGCAATGATTGCTTCACTCATCTTCGTTTTTCACCTCCTGAAATTTAGGTAGGGCATAAAAAAAACTCTATACCCACAAAGACATAGAGAAATAAGATCAACTTGTTCTCCCTCGGTAGGATATTAAGGCTTGTGCCCCCTACTGTCTTCGGTCGCATTCAACTTTTATTAGTTTACATGATTGACTCTTCATTGTCAACAAAAAACACTAATAAAAAAGAACCAAGCACAAGGCCTGGTTCCATCAATTTTAAATTATAGAGAAGCTACGTCTACTTTAACCCCAGGGCCGAAAGTAGTTGTCACAGCAACGTTACGTACGTATTGACCTTTAACTGTAGCAGGTTTGATACGTAATAATGTTTCGTGAATTGTTTTGAAGTTTTCTACTAATTTTTCATCTGAGAATGAAACTTTACCGATTGGAACGTGGATGTTACCAGCTTTGTCAACACGGTAAGTTACTTTACCAGCTTTGATTTCTTCAACAGCTTTTGTTACGTCCATTGTAACAGTACCTGTTTTAGGGTTTGGCATTAAGCCTTTAGGTCCTAATACACGACCTAAACGACCAACTTCACCCATCATGTCAGGTGTTGCAACGATAACGTCGAACTCAAACCATCCGCCTGCGATTTTTTGAGCTAATTCGCTGTCACCAACGTAGTCTGCACCAGCTGCTTCAGCTTCTTTAGCTTTTTCACCTTTTGCGAATACTAATACGCGTTGAGTTTTACCTGTTCCGTTTGGAAGCACAACTGCTCCACGTAATTGTTGGTCAGCTTTCTTTGGATCTAAACCTAAACGGTATGCAACTTCTACAGATGCATCAAATTTAGCGAAATCTGTTTCTTTTGCTAATGCGATTGCTTCTTCAACTGAGTAAGCTTTAGAAGAATCGATTTTTTTAGCGGCTTCTAAATATTTTTTGCTTTTCTTTGCCATTGTATAATTTCCTCCTATTGTGTGGTTTTAACGGTTTTACCTCCCACAAAGTCCATGAGTGAAACACTCGTGCTAGGGACTTTTGGAAGCTGCATTTGTTTTTAGCCTTCTACTACAAATCCCATTGAACGGGCTGTACCTTCGACCATGCGCATAGCAGCTTCTACGTCTGCTGCATTTAAGTCAGGTGCTTTTAATTCAGCAATTTCTCTAACTTGATCACGAGTTACAGTAGCAACTTTTTTCTTGTTTGGTTCGCCTGAACCTTTTTCAACTTTAGCAGCTTTCTTTAATAATACTGCTGCTGGTGGTGTTTTACAGATGAAGTCGAATGAACGGTCTTCATAAACTGAAATCACAACCGGAATGATTAAACCTGCTTGGTCAGCTGTACGAGCATTGAATTCTTTACAGAATCCCATGATGTTCACTTGTGCTTGACCTAAAGCTGGACCTACTGGTGGAGCTGGAGTTGCTTTACCTGCAGGAATTTGTAATTTAACTAGTTTTACAACTTTTTTAGCCACGAGACATTACCTCCTTGATTGTTTCGTGCGTGGTTTAATGGAGATGAAGATTTCTCCTCCCACGGTGTTCCGACATGTGCATTTTCATGCACTTTGGTATTATATCAAAACTTAATTTGCAATGCAATATTTATAGTTTTCTATTTTTATAAAAAAACTTACGTTTTTTCTTACAAGCCTTTTCGAACGGTTGCGGTTGCTTCATAGCTACTGTAATGGGGCACCGGATTGAGCCGAAGTCTCAATTCCTACCAAGCTTCAAACTGACTCTACGGGTTTCACCCTAGAGTCAGTAATTCACATTGGTTGCTATTCCCCAATGCTGTGGTTATAAAATCCGCAAGGTTTTCGTGGTTTGTAAAAAATGGATTTTTTTGCAAAAAAGTGAACTGCTAGAAACCGCGTTGCAATGGGATTTGTGCCAAAGTGTGAAAATGACATGTCGGTACCTATAATGGCCTCCCGTGCCTTGAAAATGGGATAAGGACGGGGTTTACTAAAGGAGTAAGAGGTGCATATGAAAGCTGCCCGAAATTCACTTATAAGTGAATTTCGGGCAGGCGTCCTAGTTGTTAAATTCAATAAAGAAAACTTTAAGATAATCGCTTAGTGGTGTGGCTACTGGAACTGCAAAATCGCTTGGCAAGCCTTTTTTCAAGACGATGCGGAACTCGCGATTGCCTTCTGCTTCGCGGATTCCTTTTTCAATCATTTGTTGGAATTGAGATTCGCTCACATTCGCTGCATTTGTAGATAACACGAGCGTTCCTTTTGGTGCGACTAATGGTGTGATTTGCGCCACTAGTTTGCCGTAGTCTTTGGCCACAGAGAAGGTTCTCTTCTTCGTACGTGCAAAGCTTGGTGGATCCACTACGACCGTATCAAACTTCAACTTCTTCTTCACGGCGTATTTGAAATAATCGAACACGTCCATGACATAGATTTGTTGCGTTTCTGGGTCGATTCCGTTGACTGCAAACTGCTCTTTTGTTTTCTCAAGACTACGGTTGGCAACGTCCACGCTAGTTGTTTGAGTCGCACCACCCATCGCTGCAGCAACCGAAAAGGCCCCTGTATAACTGAAGGTATTCAATACGGTACGTCCTGCACTGTAACGCTGGCGAATCGTTTCGCGCACCTCGCGCTGGTCTAAGAAGATACCAGTCATCAATCCTTCATTCATATAAGTCGCGTATTTGATTCCATTTTCTAATACGATTAATGGTTCTGGTGCTTCTATCCCGCCGACAAACTGACTTTCTGACAAATCTGCTTCATTCTTGAAACGAATCTTTTCGTAGACTCCTTTGACCCCTTCGAACGTTGCTAGCGCCTGCGTTAAAATCAGGTCACGGTAATGATAGACACCCTCGCTATACCAAGAGACAACGATAAAACCGTCGTACCAGTCAATCGTCACTCCGCCAAAGCCGTCGCCTTCCCCGTTGAAGAGACGGAAAGTCGTCGTATCCTCCGAATGCAAGAGTGCACGGCGATTCTCGAATGCCGTCTTGAAGATACCGCTAAAGAACGCATCATCCAACGCTTCGTCTTCCTCACGGCTATATACCCACGCAACTCCCTTATTTTGGAATCCGACATAGGCCATTCCTAGGAAATGACGTTGTTGGTCATAAACTTTCACTACTTCGCCTTCGTCTGCACGAAGCTCTTGCGCCAAGTCCATCTGACTAATCAGTGGACTTCCTTTTTTAATCAATCCCGCTGCTTTTTGTTTCACGATGATTGTTCCCATAGATTATTTTCCCCTCCATTTCATAATGCCTCGATACAGTAGGAACCCCATCCAGCTTCCTAACACATTACAGATGATATCATCGATATGGCTAACCCCTGTGTAGAAGATAAATTGGAAAAACTCGATGGTAAACGAGGTCCAAAATCCATACCAAATCGAATACGAGTGTCCCTTTTCTTTTCCATAGAGTAGTCCGCAGAAAAATCCAAGCGGCATAAACCAGACGATATTTCCTACTACATTATAATACGCTGCAAAGACCGAACCTTGCATAAATAATTTGATGCTATCGACAAACGGTACCCACATAATATCCGAGATTGGGTGCGTGACGACTTTTACCGTAAAGGTTTCGTCGGTGTTTCTAAAAATCGTCAGTTGCGCTAGTAATATAATATAGAAGATAAATAAATTCCGGTAGAGTTCCCACTTCCAGGAAATCTCCCCTTTTCTACGTGAAGATAAATAAATAGACCAAACGATCAACCATCCTCCAAATAGGACGATTGCGTGGTCTACACTGAAAATAAACAAACGAACAAGTGGAAGGTGATTCACTCGCCCATCAAATAATTGGACTAGCCATTGATAGAATGGGCCAAGTAAATACATTTCCTTCCTCCTTGTTCGTTCTTCCTTCATTACATTTCGATTTCACCAGGGAATACCACTCTAAAGGTTGTTCCCTTGTTAACCTCACTTTTGACGGAGATTGTACCGCAGTGACTCGTTACAAGCGACTTCACAATCGCAAGGCCTAGGCCGCTTTCTCCATACTTCGTGCTCTTTCTTGAAACGTCTGCTTTGTAGAAACGTTCCCAGATTTCTTTAATTTCGCTCTCATTGATTCCGATACCCGTATCTGAAATCTCGACAATCGCTTTTTTACCTTCGTTCCATGCCTTCACTACGATTTCCCCGTTATCCGTAAATTGGTTGGCATTCTTTGTGATGTTCACCAAGATTTGGACAAATCGGTCATAGTCCGCAAAGACGCTGAAGTCTTTATCACATTCATATCGCAACGTATTGTTCTTCACTTTTGCGAGTTCTTGCATTTGTTCTACAACGGTTTGAATCGCTCCAATCCCTGCAAAACGATGTTGCACTAATACAATTTGGTTCGAACGAATCTTCTCGTAGTCGAGGTTTTCGTTAACGAGCCTGATCAATCGTTGTGTTTCACTAGAAATAAGTTCCAGTGAACGGCCACGACGAGATTCTGGCACCATATTGTATTTCAATCCATCAAGCAATCCATTCATGGTTGTCAATGGTGTACGCATTTCGTGTGCCACGTCCATCATAAATTGACGGCGGACATTTTCTTGTCGCTCAACTTCTCTTTCAGACTCGCGGAGCGAATGCGCCATGTTGTTAAAGTCTTTTATTAAGTCGTCAAACTCGTCTCGACTTTCGACTGGAAGTTTAACATCGAAGTCCCCTTCCGAAATCTTACGAGTCGCCATACGTAGTTTGTTGATACGACGTGTTTGATAGTTTGCAAAAACAAAACTCATCATAATTCCAATGATAATCGCAGCACCAAAGGCAATAAACATCGAATTACGAAGTTCGCGTACTTCGGTCTGAATACGACTCATCGGACTGGCTAAAGCCACATATCCTTTATACTGTCCATTTTTAATAATGGGATAGTATACCGTAATTAAATTGTCTACGGCTTCTCCGGTAAAGTTCATTTGAACTTCTTTTAAGTTAATCGCAGCACCATTTTTTAAGTGATTTAATTCATCCTCCGTTAATGCAGTTTTTGTATCAATACTGCTGGACGGATATGTCATCGCGTTATTTTCATCAAACATCGCTATACTGACATTCTCTTCGCGTAAAATGGTCCCCAACTTATAAATATCCGCATCGCTCATATCAGTCGCAATTAATCCTTTGGCATACGACTGCAATTGCTGAGAACGCTGTGTATACACATTATTACTCATTACGTTGTAGAAAAGAATTCCACATGCAGCAATCGTTAACAGCACCACGGATACGAACCCGAAGAGTTGCTGATAAAAGTATTTCATGGATTACAACTCGCTATCGTCAAATTTATATCCTACGCCCCAAACAGTATGAATTACGTGTGGGCCAACTGCTTCGATTTTTTGGCGAAGCTTCTTAATGTGAGCATCAACGGTACGCTCGTCACCATAGAATGGATCTTCCCAAATTTTCGTCAATAAGTGTTCACGAGTGAATACTTGACGTTGGTGTTTCGCCATTACCATTAATAAGTCAAATTCTTTTGGTGTTAAGTTTTCGATTTGTTTGCCATCGATAAACGCTTCGTGTGTTTTCGTATTAATTTTTACGTGATCTGTTTCTACATCAAATGCTGAAACAAATGTGTTGTCTGCAACTGTCGCGCGTTGTGTACGACGTAATAATGCTTTGATACGAGCCATGATTGTTACCGCACTGAATGGTTTTGCGACATAGTCGTCTGCACCAATTTCAAGACCGATAACTTGGTCACTTTCTGAATCGCGTGCTGTAAGCATTATGATTGGAACGTTTTGGTTCACTTGGCGGATTTGGCGGCAAATTTGCATTCCATCCATACTTGGTAAGTTTACATCTAAGATGACAACTCCCCATTTGTTTTGGTTTTCTAAGAATGCATCAAGACCTTCTTTACCATCGTGGTAGAAGCTTGCCTTCCAACCTTCGTTTTCAAAAAACATCTCCATCATTTCGCAAACTGCTTCTGTATCTTCAATCATTAAAATATGCATCACTTACACTCCTTTTTATTGCTAAATTATAATTATTATAAGTTTCTTCACAGATTGTACACCATTAATATGAAATCACACACGACAATTTATGAAGAAAGTGTGAAGTTGCGTATTTGAAATGCGCTAATTCACTATTTTTTCTTTTTTGCACTGCCTCCCAAGCTAAAGCGCAAATGATTTAATAGTGCCATTTGTGCGTCACTCCAGGGATTTCGGCGCGTACTTCCTTTATGATGGAAAGTTCGTGCCATCTCTGTTTGTTTATCCCTACTACTTTCTAATTCCTTATAAAAATCTCTAGCTGATTTACGCAGGGCTCCTTTTTGGAAGATAAACCACTGCTCGGCCAAGTCACTGGTCGCTACGGATACTTGAACAAGACGCATATTCATTTCTGATACGGTGCGTTCAATATAGCTATCCGCCGTCTCCCCTTCAGCCGTAAAAATCACTTTCACTTCGGCTTCGTCAAATGACTGGGTAATTCCTGGCACAAACTGCGCATCAAAGACAATCCAGACTTCGATATTTTCAAACTTCTGAAAATTCGAGCAGCGCTGAATGAGTAAATCTCTCGCGCTCTCTAAGTCATCTTGCTTCTTCAAAGCCACTAGTTCCGGCCAAGCACCAATCATATTGTAGCCATCAACAATATAGAGTTGCTTTTTCAATGTGCATCCCCCGTTTCCTATAACGAACGGTTACGGAAGACTTCGTACATCATTAAGGCACTCGCCACGCTCGCGTTCAGGCTTTGGACATGTCCCACCATCGGGATGGTCACCATTTCGTCCACGCTTTCCTTCACGATACGAGATACGCCTTTTCCTTCGTTCCCCATCACAATGGCAAGAGGCCCACTTGTATTCCATTTGCGGTAGTCCGTTCCATTCATGTCGGTTCCAAACACCCAAATGCCTCGCGCCTTCAATTGTTCAATCGTCTGCGTTAAATTCGTTACGCGGACAACCGGCACATGCTCAATGGCACCCGTTGAAGCTTTGGCAACAGTCGCTGTCAATGAAGCCGATCTGCGTTTTGGAATAATAATACCGTGAACGCCTGTTGCGTCTGCCGTACGTAAAATACTTCCTAAGTTATGTGGATCTTCCACTCCGTCTAAGATGACGATAAATGGATCTTCGCCTTTTTCTTCAGCCTTCTTAAAAACGTCTTCTAAATCGGCATATTCATACGCCGCAATCGAAGCCACGAGTCCTTGGTGAACGGCATTGCCGACAAGGTCTTCAATCTTCGTCTTTGGAACGGTTTGAACTTGAATGCCTTTTTCACGCGCGAGTTCAATGACTTTTGCGGCATCTCTACCAGAAGTGCCTTCTTGGATAAAGACGCGGTTCACGCGGTCCGGCGTTTTCAAGGCCTCTACCACTGCATGACGTCCAAACACAAAGTCCACCACTTCTTGTACTTCCGCACGTTCTACGTGTTCACGTGCCGGGCGTTGTCTCTTTTCACCACGGTTCAAACGATTGCCATTTCTTGATTTTTTCTTTGGTGCATATTCATTTCGTGCCATGTTACTGTTCACCTTCCACTTGTTGTAAGCACCAGTTGATGAGTTCTTCCAATCTAGCTTGTTGGCCTGATAAATATAAGTACCCCATTAATGCTTCAAAACCAGTCGCAATACGGTAAGTTCCGACATCCGCATTTTTAGCTACCGTATGACTCTTACTATTGCGTCCTCGTTTGTAAATTTCTAATTCTTCTTCCGTTAAGAAGTTTTCTTGTTCCAACATTTGTTGCATCAAGCGTGCTTGCGCTTTTGCCGAAACAAATTTGGTTGCGGTCGCGTGTAATTGATTTGGCTTTGTGAGCCCTTTTTGCATCACGTGATTTCTGACATACACTTCATAAATCCCGTCACCCATATAGGCTAAGGCCAACCCATTTAACAGCTTCCAGTTTTTTTCTGTCATGCTTCTCTTCTCCATCTTGTTCCTTGTGGAGTGTCTTCTAATACAATCCCTTGTTCTTTTAGTAAATCACGAATTTCGTCACTGCGAGCAAAGTTTTTCGCTTTACGCGCTTCGAGACGTTCATCGATTAATGCTTGAATATCATCATCGAGTAATGCTTCTTGTTTTTCCACGATTCCAAAAATTCCAAACAGAACGGTCGCTTTTTCAAGGAGCGCTTCGAGTACTGATGCTGAAACGACTTCTTGTTCTAAGTACACATTCCATTCTTTCAACCATTGATATAACACTGTCATCCCATTTGCCGCATTGAAGTCATCATCCATTTCTTTTTGAAATTCCGCTTCAATCGCATCGAATTTCGCTAAGCGTTCTGCATCTTCTGGTAATGTTTCAACGGCTGTTTCCAAGCGGTAGCGTGAGTTCTTGAAAGTTGTTTGTACTTTTTCAAGGTTCACGGCTGCTTCTTGAAGAGCCGCTTCACTAAATTTCAATGGACGACGATAGTGCGCACTTGCTAAGAAGAAACGGAGTACTTGTGGGTCGAGTTGTTGGATTAAGTCGTGAACGAGCACGAAGTTTCCAAGAGATTTACTCATTTTCTCTTCACCCATCGTTACAAACGCATTATGCATCCAGTAGTTCGCAAATTTCTTCCCTGTTTTTGATTCACTTTGCGCGATCTCGTTTTCGTGGTGAGGGAACGCTAAGTCTTGTCCACCACCGTGAATATCAATTGTATCTCCTAAGTGTTTTGTCGCCATTACCGAGCATTCAATATGCCATCCTGGGCGCCCCTTGCCCCATGGAGAGTTCCAGCTAATTTCATTTGGTTTTGCGCTCTTCCACAATGCAAAGTCTAACGGATTGCGTTTCTTCGCATCATCTTCTGAGGCTGTACGATTACTTGCACCGATTTGTAAGTCTTCAATGCGTTGATCGCTGAGTTCTCCATAATCTTTGAATTTTTCAGTGATGAAATACACATCGCCTTCTGATTCATACGCCATGCCTTTATCGACTAAATCTGCTACAAAGGCAATAATGTCATCCATTGTGTTCATGACCGTTGGATTTAGTGTCGCCTTCTTCACGTTTAGGGCGTTTGTATCTTCAAAGAACGCTTCGATATATTTCTTTGAAACTTCTTCAGCCGTCATACCAGTTTCGTTAGCCACGCGAATGATTTTATCGTCCACATCTGTAAAGTTCGAAACGAAATTCACGTCATAACCACGGTATTCAAAGTAACGACGAATCGTATCAAAGGAAACCGTACTACGGGCATTTCCGATATGAATATAGTTATAAACCGTTGGGCCGCACACATACATGCTCACTTTTCCTTCTTCAATCGGTTTAAATGCTTCTTTTTGTCTTGTTAAAGTATTGTAGATTTGAATCATAAGTTTCCTCCGATAGTCGTATCTCTTTCAATTTCTTCTGGTGTATGGACGCGGACCACTCGCGCTGGTAATCCAACAGCTGTGGTATGTGCAGGAATGTCGTCTAACACAACTGCCGCCGCCCCAATTTTGGCATATTCTCCAACCGTCACAGGGCCAATCACTTGCGAATGCGCTGATAAAAGCACCCCATTTTCGATGGTTGGATGGCGCTTGCCGGTATCCTTCCCGGTTCCGCCTAGTGTGACCGCATGGAACATTTTGACATCGTCCCCGATAATCGTCGTTTCTCCAATGACGATCCCCATTCCATGGTCGATAAAGAATCGTCTTCCAATCGTTGCGCCTGGATGAATTTCGATGCCTGTTAGGAACCTGCTAAAGCCAGCGACCATCCGTGCAAGGAGTCTCATTTTCGCCTTCGTATGGAACCAATGCGCTACGCGGTGTAAGACCGTTGCGTGATATCCTGGGTACGTCAAGACGATTTCCAAGCTGCTTCTTGCCGCTGGATCATTTCTCTTATAAGTATCCATATCTTCTCTAAAACGTCCCATTCCTTCACTTCCTTTGCATTTGTCTATTCTATTCATTATAACACAGTTTAAAGCACACAAAAAGCTGAAAAGCCGGGCTGCGGGGCCTAGCTTTTCAGCTTTCTAGCAAAACTATTTTAAGTCTAAAGTAACTTCTACTGTTTGTAATGGTACATCGTAGAATGGATCTTCACGACGTCCTAAGAAGTCTTTTGCTTGTTGTGGGAAGAGTGCGTACATTAATACATCTTCATCAGATTTAGCGTACTCTTTAATCTCTTCACGAATTTCTGGTAATTGATCTTCGATTAAATCAGCTGGACGAACTGTCACAACTTCTGCATCTCCAATAATTTTCGCTTTTACTTCAGGATTAATTTCTGCTGGAGCTTGTCCATATAATCCTAAAACATAGTCTTTGATTTCTTTTGGAACGAGTTTGAAACGTTCGCCTGAAATCACGTTCATTACCGCTTGTGTCCCAACCATTTGTGATAATGGTGTTACAAGTGGTGGGTAACCTAAGTCAGCACGTACTTTTGGCACTTCAGCTAATACTTCTTCGTATTTGTCTGCTAAGCCTTGTTCTGTTAATTGACTTAATAGGTTTGATAACATTCCACCAGGTACTTGGTAAATTAATGTTTTTGGTTCTGTATCTTTTACTTTAGGGTTTAAGATTCCTTCTGCACGGAATTTATCACGAATACCGTTGAAGTAAGCTGTTGCTTCTTCCACTTTCTTCATGTCAACGCCAGTTTCAAATCCTAAATCTTGCAGGGCTAAAGCCATCGATTCAGTTGCAGGTTGACTTGTACCACCAGAGAATGATGATAAGCAAGTGTCGATGATGTCTGCGCCTGCTTCAGCTACTTTTAAGTAAGTCATTTCAGAAATACCACTTGTAGCGTGAGTGTGAACTTCTAAAGGAAGATCAGTTTTTTCTTTAATACGGCTTACTAATTCGTAACCTGTTTGAGGTGTTAATACCCCAGCCATGTCTTTAATACAGATTGAGTCTGCACCGAATTCTGCCATGCGTCCTACTAAATCAACATAGTAGTCTACAGTATGAACTGGACTTGTTGTGTAAGAAATTGCTGTTTGGCAGTGTCCGCCTGCTAATTTTGTTGCTTCGATAGATGTCTTCATGTTACGAACATCGTTTAAAGCATCGAATACACGAATAATGTCGATTCCGTTTTGTACAGATTTTTCTACGAATAAACGTACCACATCATCAGCATAGTTACGGTATCCTAATAGGTTTTGTCCACGTAATAACATTTGCAATTTTGTATCTTTAACTGCTGCGCGAATTTGACGTAGACGTTCCCATGGGTCTTCATTCAAGAAACGAATACAAGAGTCAAAAGTTGCTCCTCCCCATACTTCTAACGCATGGAAGCCAGCTTGATCTAATGTTTCCAAGATTGGTAACATATCTTCAGTTGACATACGAGTCGCGATTTGACTTTGTTGTCCGTCACGCAAAACCGTTTCAGTTAAACGGATAATTTTGCTCATAATATCTTCCTTTCTTAAGGTCTTTTCATCGATGTGTACTCTGCGACAAGGCGAGCGATATGCTCTTGCATCTCTTGGACCGTGTGCTTTCTAGAACGGGCGCACACTTTTGCTTCCTCATTGCAGATAAAACAGCGTCTTGGAGACATTCCAAGAGCTGTTCGACTAATAGGCGTCGGAGTCTCTCCTGCCATTTCCACGACATCGATATCGAGTAATCTCCCGAGTGGGTGTCCTTCTTCAAACTCTGTACATACGCGCTTTACATCCAGTGCATCTGCGCGAAGTACTCGGTAAAATTCCATTCCTGTCTGAAGGGAGAAGTCTTCTTGGTGAAGTTTCTCAAAAGGCATTAACGCCTCATCTAATTCAGAAATCACAGAGGCGAAGACGGTTGTAATCGCCTCTGAATTTTTTACAGGTCCCGGAATATTCAGTGTGATGGACACGAGTACACACGGGTTGAATTGTTCTAGTAATTGTTGTTGGGTATGAGCACGTCTTTCTCTGGCATCAAGCATTTGCATGATATCCACGGGTGCTCCATCAAACAAAGAATTAAACATTGCGAACAACGTCGATGATGCTTCCATCACGGTATTCGATTACCGCAACCACTTTATCACCATATTGGATTGGTTCTGGGTTTCCAACGATGCTGTATGCTTTTTCTTGTAATTCTTTAATTGTGTATTGAGGGACATCTAACCCTTTGAAGTGTTCAATTAAGTCTTGACGGTTAGGGTTGATGGCAATACCGATTTCAGTAACAACCACGTCCACACTTGTACCAGGAGTAATCACAGTATTTACTGATTCTACGAATGTAGGGATGCGTCCACGTACTAATGGGCTGATTACCATTGACATTTTTGAAGCAAAGGCTGTATCACAGTGACCACCTGAAGCTCCACGGATAACTCCGTCAGAACCTGTCATTACGTTTACGTTGAAGTCTGTATCTACTTCTAAAGCAGAAAGGATTGCAACGTCTAAACGGTTGATAACAGAACCTTTAGATAATGGGTTTGCGTACATGCTTGCGTCAATTTCATAGTGGTTTGCGTTGTTTGCTAGTGAAATTGCTGATGGGTGGTCGAAGTCTTGAACGTCGATGACTTTCTCAACTAAACCTTCTTCTAACAATTCGCACATTGAGTTTGTAATACCACCAAGTACAAAGCTTGCTTTGATGCCGTCTTTAATCATTGCTTCACGGATGAAACGAGTTGCAGCAAGAGAAGCTCCACCTGTACCAGTTTGGAATGAGAATCCTTCTTTGTAATATGGAGAACCAGTGATTACTTTAGAAGCGTATTCTGCGATTAATAATTCTTTAGGGTTTTTAGTGAAACGAGTTGCCCCTTTGGCAATCCCTTTAGGATCTCCGATTTCATCTACAACAACCACGTAGTCCACGTCTGTTTGTGGAATGCTGATTGGAGTATTTGGATAAGGTACAAGGCTATCTGTAATCGCAACTACTTGGTCAGCGTATTTAGCGTCGATCATTGCGTATCCTAAAGAACCGCAAGTTGCTTTTCCTTTTGTACCATTGATGTTACCGTACTCGTCAGAACTTGGAGCTCCAAGGAAAGCAACGTCGATGTGGATGTCTCCTGCAGTAATCGCACGAGCACGTCCACCGTGTGAACGAATCACAACTGGGTTTTCCATGATACCGCTAGAGATTGCTGCCCCTAATTTATCACGTAAACCAGATGAAGTGATGTTTGTAATGACACCATTTTTGATGTGTTCAATTAATGGTTCGTGTACGTTTGCGATTGAAGAAGGCGCGATAGATAGGTTTTTAATCCCCATTTTTGCAATTTCATCCATAACCATGTTAATTACATAGTCTCCTTCACGGAAGTGGTGGTGGAATGAGATTGTCATGCCATCTTTTAAGCCAGTTTTTTCAATAGCTTCACGAATGCTACCTAATAATTTTTCTTGACGAGGTTCAACAGGTTTGATTTTACGGCTAGCTGCTTCATAAGGTTTAATGCGAGCTAACTCACCTTCGTATACCCCATATTGATCTGCATATTCTTGTGGAATTTCACGTCCAGCTTTATTTAATACCATCTTAAATTTCCTCCTCGCTAATCAATCCAGCCGCTTTTGCCAATGCGATTACGCGCTCAGCACGTTCCACGATTGGTTTATCGACCATTTTACCGTTAACTGAGATAACACCTGAACCTTTAGCTTCAGCTTCACGAATTCCCCAAATAACTTCTTTAGCGTTTTGAATTTCTTTTTCTGTTGGTGCATAAACTTTATTAACCACAGGAATTTGACGAGGATTAATAACAGATTTTCCATCGAAACCTAATTGTTTGATGCGTTCTACTTCTTCACGGAATCCATCCATGTTGTCTACGTTAGAGTAAACAGTATCGATAGCAGCGATTCCTGCAGCACGAGCCGCATGTAAGATCATGCTACGAGCGAAGAATAACTCTTGTCCATCAGGGTAACGACGAGTTTTCATGTTTGTTACGTAGTCTTCAGCACCTAAAGCGATACCGATTAAACGGTCACTTGCTTTAGCGATTTCGCGAGCGTTTAACACACCTTCAGCAGATTCAATCGCAGCCATCATTTTAGTGCGACCTACTGGGATGTTGTTTTCACGTTCAACGCGAGTGATGATTTCATCCACGTCTACGATATCTTGAGCTGTTTCTGTTTTTGGTAAACGAACAACGTCAACACCAGCAAGTACAACTGCTTCAATATCTAAAGCACCTGTTGTATCTAAACCGTTAATACGTACAACTGTTTCTACATTGCTGTAGTCAAAAGTTTTTAAAGCGAAATGTACTAATACACGAGCTGAGTCTTTCTCTTTTAAAGAAACAGCATCTTCTAAGTCAAACATAATTGAGTCTGCGCCGTAAAGTGGAGCATCACGCAACATTGCTGCGTTTGAACCAGGTACGAACATCATTGTTCTTCTTAAGCGTTCCATGAGTCGATCTCCTTCCAGTCGTAGTTTTCAACTTCTGCTGCACGGTGAACAACTGTCACTGTACGAGCTTGAATTGTGCAATCTAAAGCCCCTTTATCAACTGCGATGACTTCTGCTGAAGAAACCCCTAGTTCTTTTAAAGTTTCTTCGATCACACGACGGATTTGATTTCCGAATTGTTTTTCGACACTACTTTCTAATTGAATGTCGATTCGACCAGCGGTACTTGGATTTAAAGTGATCATGATGTCACTTGATTCCAAAGTGCCGACTACTGCACTTTTTTTAATTTCCATTATTGTTTCCACCTTTTCTTTTGGATTTTAACCAATGAAATGTTTTTCTTCTAAATAATGATACGTAGTTGCTGGAACGAGTAGTTTCAACTCGTCTACGTTTTTGTCTTGAATGGCAGCGCGCACCCGCGTCGCACTCACCACTTCATCCCCTGCAGAAAGTCGATCTATAATCACTAACTCTAAATCCTTGCCAAAAGCCGTTCTTAGCGCGTCATTATAAACAGAAGTTACTGGAGAGAGTGGTTCTTGACCAACATAACGTTTGGTCAATTGTAACGTTGGAACAATATTTTCTAAGAAGAGTGTTGCATCCAATGTTGCTTGAACTTTTGCCACTTCCAAATCCGCCTTCTCTTTCAAGAAGTACGATGGGAAAGTCGCACTTGAGACCATGTAGTCTCTCGTTGGAAGCACCGTTACGTTTGGCAGATGACTCACGCCTCGTTTCACCATTTCCATGCGGTCGTTCGTATGAAAGAACGAACGATCCTCGGAAACAACAAACACGTAGAGGTGACTCGACTGACTCGCAGCCGTTTCTACCAAGTATTGATGTCCCAGTGTAAAAGGATTCGCATTCATGACGATTGCACTATTGCTAGTTCCTTCTACGAAATGTTCTTTGAGTAATTTTAAGTAATCACTAAAAGATGGGATGCCTTGTTCTAAAAAGGCAAGGTTTTCTGTCTCGGCAATCACGCGATACCCCAATGATTTAAAGAAGACAATGTTCTTTGGTTTCGTGTAGACAAAACTATTTGTATAAGAACGTTCTCTTAATTCATCTAAGAGCGCCATCACGAGATGCGTCAACAGATTTTCTGATTGATACTTTTTACAAACCACTAAACATTTTAAAATGTTGCGGTCTAAAGAACCGGTTGCTGCAGGTTCACCAGAAGTATGGTAAATCGCAATTGTATAATCAACCTGCTCTGTTTTGCCAAGGTTAGCTTGATCCATTAACCATTCCCAATCTTGGCGTGCTTTTTTATCGCGATCGAGCCATAACCGTTTGAGAATGAAATTTTCCATGGAACTGTCTCCTTATTTTGGCGGGAATGCTTTTAATAAAAGGGCTGATACGGCATATAGAATTCCTAATACTAGGAAAACTCCACCCATCCCTAAAGCCATTAATTCGAAAGCTTGTGTTAAATGTTCTGCGTTGAAAGTCATCGTTTTCCTCCTTTTCCTTCTATATTATTACATGAAGAATGATAATAATAATCCACCAGCAATAACTGAAGCGATTTGTCCAGAAACGTTAGCTCCAACAGCGTACATTAAGATGAAGTTTTGAGGATCTTCGTCTGTCGCCATTTTTTGGATAACACGACTTGACATTGGGAATGCAGAGATACCTGCAGCTCCGATCATTGGGTTGATCTTTTCTCTACGGAATAAGTTCAAGATTTTAGCAAATACCACACCACCGATTGAGTCCATGATGAAGGCTACTAAACCGAACAAGATGATCATTAATGTTTGAACATTTAAGAATAAATCAGCTTGCATTTTAACTGAGATTGTAATCCCTAATAGAATAGAAACAATGTTTACTAATTCGTTTTGAGCCGCTTGAGATAAGTTATCTAAAACGCCACATTCACGTAATAAGTTACCAAACATTAAGAAACCAACAAGTGGTAATGAAATTGGAGCAATGAAACCTGCCACAATTGTGATAATGATTGGGAACAAGATTTTAGTTAATTTAGATACGCCTGAAGCGTGGTATGTCATACGAATACGACGTTCTGCTTTTGTTGTAACCATCTTGATAGCGATTGGTTGGATAATCGGAACAAGAGCCATATATGAGTAGGCCGCAACCGTAATCGCTCCAAGTAATTGAGGGGCTAATTGGTTCGCAACGAAGATTGATGTAGGACCGTCAGCAGCACCGATGATACCGATTGAAGCTGCTTCACGAATGTCAAATCCGAATAATACAGCTACAACGACTACGAAGAAAATACCGAATTGAGCTGCCGCACCGAATAATAACATGAATGGGTTTTGTAATAATGGACCGAAGTCGATCATCGCACCGATACCGATGAAGATTAATAATGGGAATAATTCAGTTTCGATACCGATTTCGAATAAGATTTGTAGAACCCCGTGTTGTTGTTGTCCACCAACGACTTGGTCAAGAACCCCAGTTCCAGGGAAGTTTACTAAAATTGTACCTAATCCCATTGGTACTAATAATGTTGGTTCGTACTCTTTTTTAATCCCTAAGTACATTAATAGGGCACCGACAAGCATCATGAAGATTTGGCCGCCAGTAATAGACATTATATTTTGAACTAATGTTTCCACTGTTTCACTCCTTGAAAGTTATTAAAATTAGTTAATTGTAATTAAAGCGTCTCCTGGGTTTACCACTTGACCTTCTTTAACGTGAATTCCTGCTACAACCCCTGCTTTAGCTGCAACGATTTCGTTTTCCATTTTCATTGCTTCTAAAATCATTAATGGTTGGTTTTCGCTAACAGTGTCTCCTACGTTTACTAAAATACGTAAGATGTTACCAGGCATTGGAGATGGCATTGCGTCTGCGCCAGCTGGTGTTGCTGCTACAGGAGCTGCTGGTGCTGGAGCTGCTTCTACTGCTGGTGCAGCTGGAGCCGCTGGTGCTGCAACTGGTGCTACAGGAGCTGCTGGTGCAACTGCGCCGATTTCTTCCATTTCTACTTGGTACTCTTGACCGTCTACTTTAATTTTGAATTTACGTAACATATCGTAACATTCCTCCTAAAAATATATTATGAATTGCGTTTTTGGTAGATTTCTTTAACAGCCCACTGACTGTCATTTGATTCACCTGCAGCAATCGCTGAGGCAATAACCGAGATAATCTTGGTTTCTGGGTTGCGTTTAAGGACGCGTTTGACCACAAATTGGCTTTCTGGATAATCTGAGGCCGCAATCGCCGCTGCAATGATGGAGACGTGCTTAGCTTCTTCTGCTTCTACCGGTACAAAAGCTTCTAATTTTTCCCATTCAGATTCTGTTTGTGCAGACTTCGTCGATGCGTGTTCCGTTGCTTCAGAGTTCTTCTTGCCAAATAATCGTTGGAGAATTCCCATTCCTTCACTCCCTTCCCAACATAATCTACATGCAATTATTATACAGAAAACATTATCATTCCTAAACTAGAAACTGGGGTTTTCCCTGTTCTTTTGGTGTTTTATTATATATAGGATATAAAAGTTATGCTCAATTTGTCACATCAAACTGTTCTTTTAATGTTTTTCGTTATGAAAACACTATCTTTTTTATTAAATATTGTTTAAGATATCGCTATAAGTAAACGAATTCATTCTACCCAATGAGTTCGTGGAGCTCCCATTCAGGTTTTAGCGACTGAACGGTTCTCCAACTAAAAAAACAAATTTTTTTAATAAAGAAAGGAAGATATGATGGTTATCACAATTTCAGCTTACGTAATGATGGCAATTTTCATGTACGTTATCATGAAGAAAAAAATGTCACCATTTACAGCTTTAGTATTAATTCCATTAGTTTTTGCAATTATTTTAGTTGCTACAGGTCAAGTCCAAGACGTTAACATCGGTACATTAATTCGCCAAGGGTTATTCGGTAATAACTCAAAAGATAAATTAACAGCGATGAAAGGAACTGCTGAAACAGGGATTATGCTTCTATTCGCAATCCTTTACTTCTCTACAATGTTAGACGCTGGATTATTCGATCCAATCACTAACAAAATGATCCGCTTCGCTAAAGGCGATCCAATGAAAGTTTTAATCGCTACTGCTATCGTAGCTGCTGCCGTATCATTAAACGGTGACGGAACAACAACTACATTAATCTGCTGCTCAGCATTCGTGCCAATTTACAAAAAATTAGACATGAAATTAATGAACTTAGGGGTTCTTGTTATCTTACAAAACACTATCATGAACTTATTACCATGGGGCGGACCTACTGCTCGTGCGATGTCAGTTCTTGGTGTAGAAGCAGATATCCTAGCTTACTTAGCACCAGGTATGATTCTTTCAGTTCTTTACGTAATCTTCGTTGTTGCTCGCTCAATGGGTAAAAAAGAACGTGCTCGTTTAGGTATCCAAGAATTAACTGAAGAAGAATTAAACGAATTGACTACAATTTCTGATCCTGAAGTATTAGAAAAACGTCGTCCACAAAACTTCGTAATCAACGCTATCTTAACAATCGTATTAATCGGTTGGTTAGTTGCTGGTTCATTCATCAATTCAATCGAAGTGAAACCAGTTGTATTATTCTTAGTTGGTACAGGTTTAGCCTTAATGATCAACTACCCAGACTTAAAAGCTCAATCTAAACGTATTGGGGACAACGCTGGGGATGCTGTACAAGTAGTATTACTAGTATTCGGTGCCGGAGTATTCATGGGATTATTCCAAGGAACTGGAATGGCAACTGCTTTAACAGATAGCATCGTTCAAATCATCCCTCAACAATTAGCAGGATTCTGGTCATTAATCATCGCGATTATCTCAGTACCTGGTACATTCTTCTTAACAAACGACGGATTCTACTACGGAGTATTAATTCCATTCGCTGAAGTTGGACGTCAATACGGCTTCACAGATATGCAAATGGCATTAGCTTCATTAATGGGTCAAGCATTCCACTTATTAAGCCCATTAGTAGCGTTCATCTACTTACTATTACGTCTAACAGGATTAGACATGGGTGAATGGCAAAAAGAATCAGCTAAATACGCAGCTGTTATCTTCGTCATCTTCGTTGTAACAATCGTATTAATGGGTCACATGCCATTATACTTACCACAATAATCAAACAATTGAATTTGTGAAAAAGACTTGTTTAGGCTTAGCCTAACAAGTCTTTTTTTGTGCATTTTACCCTCTTATCGTTTATACTATTTCTAATGTTTACAATAATTTCCAGGAGGCTACTATGTCAGCGATTATCCAAGCGGTAAAGAAAAATTTAGATATTACCCAAAACAAACCTCTTAAAATTTCGCTCTACGAAGCATTTCGTAAAACGATTATCTTAGGAGAAATCCCTGCAGGTACGCGTATTAACGAGAAAGAATTCTCGACTGAGTTAAACATCAGCCGTACACCCATTCGCTACGCTCTTAACGAGTTAACGAAAGAGCACCTAGTAGAGCACATCCCTAAGATTGGTGTCATCGTAAAAGGAATTTCCATTAAAGATGCCCATGAAATTTACGAAATTAGAAAAGCACTCGACACATTGGCAACAATTAATGCGATGAAACTCATGACGAAAGAAGACTTCGAAGAGTTGAACGCCATTCTCGAAGAATGCGAACGTTTCAACAACGAAGACAGAGTCGACGAAGTACTTGCGAACTTCACGACTTTCAATGATTTCATCTACGAAAAATGCCAAATGACACGTCTAAAAGAAATCGTATTTGAATTACGTACATACGTCATTTACTTCCGCGACTTATCGATTCGTTCTTCAGAACGCCGTACAAAAGCACTCGAGGAACACAAACTCATCTATCGCGGGATGCTCAATAACGACGTGGAACAAATCACGCTGATTACACACGAGCACTTAGATCGCTCATTACAATTTATTTTGAAACAAATGGAGAAATTACACATTGATTAATCCTGAGTTTTTAGCAAAAGTGGCCACAGATGCACTACTACAAGAAGTAAATCTCGCGCCAAAACCCGGCTTAGTAGACCCTATTTCTAACGGGGCTCATAAGGACATGACAAAGGAAACCTTCTATCAAAGTATCGAAGCTCTCCGTCCTTATTTACTAGCCTACGCCGAAGCAGGAAGTCGCCACAACGGCAGTCCACTCGACTTATTCAACGAACTTCGCGCCCTTGGTAAACAAGCCGAAGACGCTATGATGGCCGCCACAAACAATATCAATACCCATAAAGGAGCCAACTTCTCCTTTGCCCTCGTCTTAGGGGCTACTGCTCATACGAATGGCAACATTCCAAAAGCCTTGCACTACTGCCACCTAATGACGCGCCACCTCATTGAAGTGGATTTTGCCAACCTCGACCAAAAAGAACACCTCTCTTACGGGGAGAAACTCTACGTCGAACATGGCATCACAGGCATTCGAGGCGAAGCAGCAACAGGCTACCCAAGCCTTGCAAAAGCCCTCGACTATTACAACACACTAGACAAACACACTCAACGTCACCGCGACTTACTCCTTCTTCTGTATTTAATGACCTTTGTCGAAGATGGAAACCTTATTCACCGCGGCGGAATCGATGCGTATAAACAAGTGCAACAAGAAGCACAACAATTATTCGAAGAAGCCCAAACCCTCACAGAAGAGCAGCTAGCAAACCGACTCGAGGACTACGACAATGTCCTTATCGAGCGGAACCTCAGCCCTGGAGGCAGCGCAGACCTACTCTCGCTCACCTTCTTCTGTCATAAAATACAACAAAACGGATGAACCCTCATCCGTTTTTTCTTTACCCTTTTCAGCACACATTTCCTGCTCTCCCTCCCCCGCACATCCATGTTGCGTTCATTACTAGCACACACTTCATATTCTCCCTTCCCTGCGCCAGAGAACTCAGCATGCACACACATGTCGCCTTCTCTTATTCAAGAAAGGATTAACCTTTTTATGGAAGAAAGGGCCGATATACGAGAGAAACCTCGGATTCTATAATAGCAATAATGGGGAATCGTATTAAATGTGAATTAGCAGGAGTAGTCCACTCCTGGACGTACTCCTGCTTTGAAGCTTTAAAGGTGAGAGACCCGAGGCTCGAACCGGTACCCCATTATAGCTATTATGAAGACATCCGAGGGAATCTCGAGTATATCGGACCGTTAGGTCCTCCTTCTCTATCTATGCACAAAAAAGAGTTAACGCAGTTTGCGTTAACCCTTTCTGTTAGCTTTTATTTAATAAGAGCAAGTGCGGCTTGGATGTGTGCAATGCTGCGTTCTCTTCCAAGCAACTCAATCGTTTTTCCGATCTCCGGCCCGTGTGTTTGTCCACTTGTCGCCACACGAATTGGCATAAACAAGTTTTTACCCTTCACGCCAGTTTCCTTTTGAACCTCTTTAATGGCAGCCAAAATACTTGGCTCATCAAAAGTTTCCATTGCTTCTAATTTCGCAACAAAAGCGTTCAATACAGTTGGAACAGTTTCGCCTTGAAGCACTTCTTTCGCTTGGTCGTTTTCTACTTCAAAGTCTTTTCTGAAGAATAAAGTTGATAACTCAACGATTTCATTCATGTAGCTCATTTGGTCGTGGTATAGTGCCACTAATTTCACTAACCATGCATGTTCTTCAGGAGAAATTTCGTCTGCTACAACGCCTGCTTCTTTTAATTGAGCAATCGCCATTTCAGCCACTTCTTCTAATGGAGTTTTCTTCACGTATGTGTTGTTAATCCATTCTAATTTCTTAGGATCGAAGGCTGCTGGTGATTTACCAAGACGTTTTTCGTCAAAGATTTCGATGAATTCTTCACGGCTGAAGATTTCATGCTCGCCTTGAGGAGACCATCCTAGAAGCGCGATAAAGTTGAACATCGCTTCTGGTAAGTAACCTAAGTCTTTGTATTGTTCGATGAATTGTAGAATTGATTCATCACGTTTTGATAATTTCTTACCTGTTTCTGTGTTAATGATTAATGTCATATGTCCGAAACGTGGTGGTTCCCAACCGAATGCTTCGTAAATCATTAATTGTTTTGGAGTGTTGGCAATATGGTCATCTCCACGTAAAACGTGAGTGATTTCCATGAAGTGGTCATCCACTGCTACTGCGAAGTTGTAAGTTGGCATTCCGTCACGTTTTAAGATAACGAAGTCGCCACCGACACTTGTAGATTCGAATGAAATTTCACCTTTAACGATATCGTCGAATACGTAAGTTCCTTGTTTTGGAACACGGAAACGAACAACAGGAGTGCGTCCTTCTGCTTCAAAAGCGTCACGTTGCTCTTGTGTTAAGTGAGCGTGTTGACCGCTGTAGTGCGGCATTTCGCCACGAGCACGTTGCGCTTCACGTTCTGCTTCCAATTCTTCCTCTGTCATGTAGCATTTATACGCTTTGTCTTCAGCAAGTAATTGCTCGATCAGTGGATTATAAATGTGTTCACGTTCTGATTGACGGTATGGACCGTATTTGCCAGGTTTATCTGGACCTTCATCCCAATCCATTCCAAGCCATGTTAAGTTTTCTAATTGGCTTTCTTCACCGTGTTCAAGATTTCTCTTGCGGTCAGTATCCTCGATACGGATGATGAACTCTCCACCATAATGTCTCGCGAATAAATAGTTAAATAGAGCTGTACGGGCATTCCCGATGTGTAAGTGCCCTGTTGGACTTGGTGCATAACGTACACGCACTTTTGCTGTCATTGTATAACTTCCTTTCTTTTGTCATCCTTCTTATTGTAAAACTTTTCAATGGGGATTTCCATGATTAATTTACAACTCTTCTAAAATATATTTAAAATCTTTTTCTTCCATCTTTTGAATGAGAATCACTCCGTCGCCCAGCGGAAGTAAGGTTGATTTTAATGTTGGGTCGCTTTGAACCAAATCAAGGAACATATTGAGGCGGCGGTGAATCTTACGCACACGTCTTGGGCGCTCCATCACATCATCTAAAATCGTTCCTCCTTGGAAAATATCATCCACCATTAGCACGCCGCCCACTTCAAGCACATCCATACAATATGGGAAGAACTCGATGTATTTAGCTTTGGCGCTATCCATAAATAGGAAATCGTATTTCCCTTGTTCCAATGTAGGTAAAATATCTGCCGCATCGCCTTCCAGTTGAGTGATACGGTCGGCCAACCCTAGTCTTTCAAAGTTCGCTTTGGCACGGCTATACATTAATTCGTAGCGGTCAATGGTCGTGACTTTTGCTTGTGGTGAAGCTGTTGCCATCAAACTCGCTGAGAATCCGACTGCCGTTCCAATCTCTAAAATATTTTTTGGCTGGTACAATCCAACAATAAAATCTAGAAACACAGCTGTTTCATGAGGAATAATTGGAATCCCTAATTCATTGGCTGTATTTTCTAATTCACCCAAGCCCCCCGGAAAACGGCGTTGACTTGAACGCATGTACTCGACCAGTTCCGGTTTGACAACTGGTCTGTGCATCATTTCGTTTAACATAAATTCTCCTTTGATTAGAATCCGCCACCGCCGGATCCTCCACCACTACCACCGCTCGATCCGCCAGAGAATCCTCCGCCGAACCCACCAGAGTTGCTGCTTCCGTTCACAGAAGAATTCGCAGTGTTGTATGAGCTTGTAAATGTACTATTAAAATCAGAAACAGGATAGTAAATCGTTCCGTTTTGATTTGAATAGAAAATACTGTTTGGTAATTGGTCTGGTATTAATTTTTTCAACACTTTAATCACGTGTTCAGCCACGCCTAAAGAGATGGCATAAACAAGGAAGTGATCCCACAGTTGAATACTTGGTAAATCTTCGATCCGCTTCATTGGTGAGAGATCTTTTAGCATTTGTTTAAAGGCTTGCCATTTACGATAACGTAATTCCCCTTCAAGAGAACGACGGTTGGCAAAAATTCCTGTACCGATCAGCGTTAATGGTCCAACGACAAGGAGTACGCCTCCAACAGTCCACAATAAATAATTTATATTCTTCGTTAAGAATGCCGCTCCAATCGTTAAAGCCCCGATGATGACGAGCAAGCATCCTGGGAAACCACTACGTCCTTGAGGTTCGTCTTTACCAAAACGCGTTACGCGGTATTTCTCAGCCGCAGTATCGACAGCGCCCATCCATTTTTGACACTCATTGTAGTAAGTCGTTGAATGGTTTTTCGCATACTTCTTCACTTGTTCGAGTTCAATCGATGTACTTCCACCGCCAACAACTTCAAAGAGTAAATGAAGCGCTAGTTTTTCATGACGAAGCATTTCTTTCGTATCGTCCACAAGCGTAATGGTATACGGCTCTGTATCGGATAATTTCAAGACTTTCTTACGAACAAGGTCCATCACCGTCGCACTAAAGTCGGTCATATCTGTTTTTCCGTAAACCGCCTGATTCATAACGGCTGGCGTAATATCTTCAGGAAGTTCATAGAGATGATCTGGAATATGTTGTACCTTAGCAAGACGATTACGGTTCGCAAAGAATCCTGTCGCAAAGGCATAAACCATGTTCAAGACTAGGAGGACCCACCCAACAATCATTCCGAAGAATCCTGTAGTTTTAAGGGCTTTTGCTTCATTGATGAGCCTTTCCTCTTCGGCCACGATACGGTCAAACGCTTTTTCGTTTTTCACATTTGTATTCGCATGTGTCAATGTTTGAGGGAAAAGCATATGAACTTCCACAAAATCTCCACTCTTGTTTTCAGGAGCCGTGAGCGTCACTGAACGATAGTCGCTCGCAATTTGCACATTCCCGTTTTGGCCTGCGCCATGTCCCCATGCACGAAGCGTTTCTCTTGAAGCTGTTCCAGGGATATTCACCTTCACCGTAATATTGCGTTGGTCGATTTCCCATTCTGTCCCGACTACTTTACGGTTTAATTCGGCCGTATCCAAGTAGTTCGTAATGAGTTTTGGAATCGTATATTGGAACGTCACTTTTAATTTCGAGTTCGAGAACGGGAAAAATACTTTAAACTGAATCTTCGAACCGCTATCCGTTAATTGATACGTTCCCTTTTTCCCAGTATTATCCTGGTTCATTTGCAGGCGCCCTTCGCTCGTTTCTAAATAAGCATAGACGTCTGTTGGTTTTCCAAAACCAGAGTAATCCAAGTTGTAGAAGACCCCGTTATACGCACCATCCGATTGGAAGGTAATCGTTTCGAAGAACTGAACGTCCCCATTTTCTAAAATATTTGCTTCGATATCATACTTATCAACGACTAAACTTCTCGCATCAACCGTAGTACCGAGTCCCAAAAAGGCAACTAATCCTAATAAAAACGTGATGATCCAACGTTTCATTTGTTTCATATGCTCACCTCTATAAAAGAAGTGTGCGATGACTGCCGACTTCCACGAAGCACTTCGCCGTCACCGTCACACAGATTGTTTTCGTTTCTTACATTACTGATCCGACAATATTTAATTTCTTCTTCAAGTAGAATTTACCAAAAAGAGCCGCAGCCCCGATGAGTAAGTACCACTCGTAACTCATCACAAGATTAATCACTGATGGAATGTATTGTTGGCTTAACACCACTAAAATTAACCAAGCAACCATCGCTACCGTACTTACAACTAAGTAACGGATATATCCGCGTTGACCTTTTGGATTATCGAATTTAGGTGCATTTTTAGAAATGGCAAGCATTACGAATGCCCCTGCAATAAAGTTGATTAATAGTGTAAATAATCCCATTGGTTGCGTATCTGCACTTGGGTTTAACATCAACATAACCCCAGTCACAAGAGCGAATAATCCGCCGACCAATAATCCGCCATCAAGGGCAATTTGCCAGTCTGGTGATTTTGCATTCGGGTCTTTTACAGGTCCCGCTACGATTGATTGAACGCGTTCTGTTACCGTACCGAACAATTGACGAGCCGTTACGCCCGCTTTTTGTTTTTCAACGATTTCTGGAAGCATTACTGATAATTCTTTTTCGATTTGCGCTTCGTCAAATCCAGCGGCTTTTAAATCGCGTTCTAATTGATAGATGTATTGTTCATTTTTATTTGTTAATTCTGCTTTTAGAGCGTCTAGTGACACTACTACTTCTTGTTGTACGTTTTGTTCTGACATGCTACAATCCTCCGATAACCTTATACATTAAATCTAAAGAGCATTACGTCGCCATCTTGCACGACATATTCTTTACCTTCTTGACGAACTTTTCCGTTTTCTTTCGCAGCCGTCATACTACCGTATTCAAGTAAATCTGCATAGGCCACTGTTTCGGCACGGATAAATCCACGCTCGAAGTCTGAGTGAATGATTCCCGCACATTGCGGAGCTTTCATGCCGCGGCGGAATGTCCACGCGCGTACTTCTTGTTCACCCGCTGTAAAGTAAGTCGCTAATCCTAATAAGTGGTATGCTTTTTGGATTAAGATATCTAATCCGGAAACTTCAATCCCCATCTCTTCTAAGAAGGCTTGTTTTTCTTCTTCCTCTAATTCGGCTACCTCTTCTTCGATTTTCGCACAAATCACAACGACTTCTGCATCTTCTTTTGCAGCATAGTCTTCTACTAATTGCACATATTGGTTATGCCCACCTTCCATCACGTCATCTTCAGAGATGTTTGCGATGTAAAGCATTGGTTTTGTTGTTAAAAGGAATAAGCCTTTCACGATTGGAAGTTCTTCGTCTGTGAATTCAATCGTACGAGCTAATTTTCCTTCTTCTAACACAGGTTTGATTTTTTCTAAGACGGCTAGTTCTGCAACCGCGTCTTTATCTTTTGTTTTCGCAATTTTTGCCACACGAGCAATACGTTTGTCCACTGACTCAAGGTCGGCCAACACTAATTCTAGGTTGATTGTTTCGATGTCGGCGATTGGGTCAACTTTCCCAGCCACGTGTGTAATATTTTCGTCTTCAAAACAACGAACCACTTGGCAAATCGCATCTACTTGACGGATATGGCTTAAGAATTTATTTCCAAGACCTTCCCCGCGGCTTGCCCCTTTAACGATTCCCGCGATATCTGTAAATTCAAATGTCGTTGGGACAGTTTTCTTTGGTTTGACTAATTCTGTTAGTTTTTGTAAACGAAGGTCTGGCACTTCTACCACTCCGACGTTTGGGTCAATCGTCGCAAACGGATAGTTCGCTGCTTCGACCCCTGCTTTTGTAATTGCATTAAATAATGTTGACTTCCCAACGTTTGGTAAGCCGACGATTCCAGCTGTTAAGGCCATTTGTCACACTCTTTCTTTATTTGTTTTCTTCGGCAACAGAAATCGTCACCTTTTTCATCTTCTTCTCGAATTCCCGTCTTGGCATTAGGACCATTTGACCACAGTGATCACACTTGATACGAATGTCCATCCCCATACGGATGATTTCCCAGGAATTCGTTTGGCACGCATGCGGTTTTTTCATTTCCACATGATCGTGTAATTGATACGTTGTTCCTGCTTTCATACAGACTCCTTTTTAATCGTCTAATTCGATTTCTAATACTTCTAAAATACGTGTTAAATCCTTTTGAGAAAGGTATTCAATCTCGATTTTTCCACGCTCGCCTTTTTCGACGATTTGCACGCTTGTTCCAAATTTATCCATCAAGCGTTCTTCAGACTCAATGATATACATTGATTTTTTCGGTTTCGCTACTTTTTTGGCAACCTTCTTCACTGGTTCATTAATCGATTGAACGAGTTGCTCTAAGGCACGAACCGTCAAACCTTCCTTCACCGCTTTTTTAGCGACCGGTACGATTTTCGTTTGGTCTTTTAATCCAAGTAATGTACGCGCATGCCCTGCAGACAACTCTCCGCTTTGAACGAGTTCTTGCACAGGTTGCGGCAATGTTAATAAACGTAAGAAGTTTGCTACATATGAACGGCTCTTGCCGACACGGTTTGCCACTTCTTCTTGTTTTAATTTCAATGAATCCATCAATGTGCGGTAGGCCATGGCTTCATCTAATGGTTTTAAGTTCTCACGTTGTAAGTTTTCGACAACCGCAATTTGAATCATCGTCTCTTCAGAGTAGTCACGCACGATCGCCGGAATCGTTTCTTTCTCGGCTAATTTAGACGCACGCAAGCGACGTTCCCCAGCCACAAGCTCGTAGCCTTTAATTTTCGACTTACGAACAATGATTGGTTGGAAGACTCCATTTTGACGAATCGATTCTGCTAATTCTGCCAAGCCCTCTTCATCAAACTCTTTACGAGGTTGATATGGGTTTGGACGAATTTCTGAAACAGCAATTTGTTGAATTTGTTCTGAATCTTGAACTTGCTCTAGCGCATCGATGGTATCCAAGTCATTCATAAAGAGCGCATCAATACCGCGTCCAAGACCTTTTCCTTTTTGATTTTTACTCATGTGCCAACACTTCCTTTGCTAACTCCATGTACACTTCAGCACCACGAGAGCGTGGATCGTAGTCGACAATCGCTTGTCCGTAACTTGGCGCCTCTGATAGACGTACGTTTCGAGGAATAATTGTTTTATATACTTTTTCACGGAAATACTTAATCACATCGTCTTTCACTTCGTTCCCTAAGTTCGTACGCGCATCGTACATTGTTAAAAGAACGCCCTCAATCTTCAAGTGCGGATTGAAGTGTTTGCGAACCATCGTGATCGTGTTCATGAGCTGTGACAACCCTTCAAGCGCATAGTATTCACATTGCACAGGGATTAAGACGGTATCACTAGCCGTAAAAGCATTCATCGTCAAATGCCCTAGTGAAGGTGGACAGTCGATAAAGATATAATCGTAATCATCTTTAATCTTCTTCACGGCTTCCTTCAAGCGTTGTTCACGACGTGGTTGACTCGTCAACTCGATTTCGGCGCCCGCTAACTGAATCGTAGAAGGAGCAATCATCAAGTTTTCGCGCGTTGTCGGTACAATCACATCAGACATTGGTACTTGGTTTACTAAAACATCATAGACATCTTGTTCTAGTTCTCCTTTTTGCACGCCAAGACCACTCGTCGCATTTCCTTGAGGGTCACTATCAATAATCAATACTTTTTTGCCATGAACGGCAAGTGCTGCAGCCAAACTCACTGTCGAAGTTGTCTTCCCAACTCCACCTTTTTGGTTGGCAACGGATATCACACGTCCCATATTCTTCCTCCATGTTTTCTTGTTGTAAAAAAGGGAGAATGCAAGCATTCTCCCTCTCGCATGTCTACAAAATGTTCTTCATTTCTCGCAATATTTTGTTCTTTTCTATTGTAACAAAAATACGCTCTTTTTTGTAGTCATACCGGCTTATTTTACGAAAAAAGCTTTACCGTTATTGCGGCAAAGCTTTCTTTTGTTGTTCATTAAATTGTAAGTACGCGATCGAATATTCTTTACGCGTTTGTTCACCTTCATCTGTTACCTTGATTTCAACGTTTGTAATCAGATTTCCAGCGCCATCTGTCTTAATTTTCAAGTCAACTTTAGACATATCTGTTGTCGCAATCCCAAGAATCGAAGTCAACGCCTTACGAACGACTTCATCATCTCCAGAGTACGATTTTTCATATCCACCAAGGAAAGCCTTTTTCCATTCCACTTGTTGATGAATTTCCTTCGTAAACTGAATCACCTTTGAATAAGGGAAAACAACCGTGTTTTGCAGACTAGAGGCAGCCGTGATGGTTTGTTCCCACTTGTCTTGGTAGTAACGAATAAAGCCAACATTGGCATCCGCAATGACTTCAAGTTGGTTCGTCACTTTTCCTGCCGTCTTATCGATTTTCGAGCCGTATCCAGTCCCATCTTTCCATGCACTGGCACTCGCAACCGTTTGTGCGCTCGGTGTTTTCGAACCCTCTTTATAATCTGATTTCTTCACCGTAATATGATAATTGGAAACAGACTCTTCGGCACTTGCGACTTGGTCTTGAACTGCCTGAGTCGATAGGCCATTTCCACAAGCAGATAAAACGCATAGAAACGCCATTAATACTGTACTTTTAATCCATTTCATGATTTTACCTCCTTCTTATCATCCGTCTTATTATAGCAAACTTCCTTCAAAAATTCTCTTAAAATAAAATTTCGCAAAATAAAAATTGCTACAAAATAAGCTGGACACTAGGCCCAGCTTACACAATTTGCGTGGCAACGTCCTACCCTCGCAGGGAGAAACCCCCAACTACTATCGGCGCTAA
>CALHVK010000047.1 GCA_938039195.1 uncultured Carnobacteriaceae bacterium | reverse complement strand
ATTGTTGTTATTGTTTTGCTGACGATTGTTTTGTTGCTGGTTTTGCTGTGTTGTACGTTCTTCACTCGTCGTTGGTTGTTCAAGTTGGAACTCGTTTGTAATTGGGTCCGAACTATTCTTACCAACAGTCACAACAAGAGTAACAGAAACGCTTGGTCCACTAATATTTTGGAATGTTACAGAATTTCCAGAAACTGTTTGTGATTGACCGTTTGCAGTTACTTTAAATTGTGGTTTATCTTTAGAATCTGTTTGATATTTATCCCATGTTACGGTTAATGTCTTTTTAGCTTTATCATAAGTTGCTTTTAAGCCTGAAGGAGCATCAATCGTTGTACCGTAGTTAGTTGATTGTGCGGTAGGGACGTGACCTTTAACAAATAATTCTGTAGCAATCATATTTGCTGGAGTTCTAGGTCCAGGTAAGCTTAATGGGTCAGAGCCGATTTCGATTTGCTGTTTAACAACACTATCTGGTTGTACCCAATCATCTCCGCTAGAAGATTCCGCCATATATTTCATTAAGTAGTAATAAATGAGTCTTGAATATTCTTGTTCAGTAGTATCTACACCGCCGCCTTTTTCATATGGATTATCGTAACCGGTCCATGCAGAAATTGTATAGTCGGTAGAGTACCCGATAAACCAAGAGTCGGGAATGATATCTTCATAATCACTAGCACCCATTGCACGTTTTTGCTCAACTGTGTAGTTTGATGAACCAGTTTTGGCAGCTGTAGGTAATCCTGGGATAGAGGCTTGAGTTGCGAAACCATATTTGAATGAATCTTTAAGAACATCCGTAATCATATAGGCTGTTGAATCTTTCATCGCTTGTTTTTGTTCTGGTTTAAATTCAGTTACCTGACCATCACGAGTTGTGACTTTTGTTACCGTATATGGTTTTGAATAAGTACCGTAATTACCAAATGCGGCATATGCGGCAGCCATTTTAATTGGTGAAATATCTGCACCAATTGAGTTACTTTCAACTAAGTAGTCTTGACCATCATTTTTAATTTGAATATCTAGATTGTTCAAGAATGATTTGATATTTGTTTCGCCAACAGCTTTAAAAGTTTGGAGAGCTGTTGTATTTCTCGAGTAAACGAGGGCAGTACGTAATGTCATTGCACCTTTGTGACTGAAATCCCAGTTGTTTAACTCAACACCATTTGAATAAGTAGTTCTTTTATCCATAATGGTTTGACCAGTAGAATAATTTAAGTATTCAATAGCTGGGCCATAGTCGATAACCGGTTTGATAGTGGAACCGGTACTACGTGAATTGTCAGTTACTCGGTTATAGCCAAGTAGTGTTGTTTGTTTACGGCCACCGTTTACAGCACGAACGGCACCAGTTTTTGTATCAAGCATAACAACAGCATTTTGAATTTTATCATTCACATATTGAATGTAATCATTTGTATTTACAATATCGTATAAACGTTGTTGCGCTTTTGAGTCAATCGTTGTTTCAATTGTAAGTCCGTCGTTATAAGGATCAAGTCCTGTTTTTTCTTGAACTTCTTTTAAAACCATTGTTACAAATGAATCGAAAACAAGTGCTTTATCATTACTGTTTACGCTGTTATCATGTGCGATTAATCCTTCAGTAATTGGAGTAGCAACCGCTTCGTCATATTGTTCCTTTGTAATTTTTCCATTTTCTTTCATGGAGTAGAGTACTAAGTCACGACGTTCTTTTGCTTGATCAGCATTTGCATATGGGTCGTATGAATTAGGTGCTTGCGGCATACCAGCAAGTAGTGCTACTTGTGGAAGAGTTAAATCAGATAATTCTTTATTAAAGTAGTAATGGGATGCAGTACCAAATCCATAGACATTATTTGCCATATAGACTTTGTTTAAGTAATACGTCAAAATTTGTTCTTTAGAGTAATTACGCTCTAATTGAAGTGCGAGCATAATTTCTTGAATTTTACGTTTATAGGTTTGGTCTTCTTTTTTCGTTGAGAATACTGCTAACTTCACTAACTGTTGAGTGATAGTACTACCACCTTGAGTGATTTGACCCGCTTTTGCGTTTCGTAGGAATGATCCTGCAATACGGATTGGGTCAATCCCCATATGAGAGTAGAAGCGTTTGTCTTCAATCGAAGTAATGGCATCTTTTAGTAATTGAGGAACTTGTTCACTGGTGATCAGATCTCGTTTTTCACCTCCGAGCGAATAAATTAGTTCTCCATCTTTATCAAGAATTTTAGTTTCAGTAGCTCCTTCTAAATCGCTTGCTTGAATGGTAGGAGCAGTTGCACCGTAGTAAGCGAAGATTGCAACGATAGCAAGAATAGCCACAGTCACAAAAGCAGCAATGCCGATTAAAATTTTCTTCCAGAGTTTTTTCTTAGAAGAAGCGGGCGCTTTTTTCTTCGTATGACGATGCTGTGATGAACGGGTTTGTTCAGTATTATTTTCAGTCATAGTTGACCTCCTTTATAATAAAGTATCCACTGCGTCTAAATAATTGAGAGTCATCTGCAGGGATAGCTGAATTTCTTTGCCTTTTTCTCTTATATAGGTCAAAGGAATGGATTGACGTGTAGAGTTTGAATCATAAATGAATCGTTCAATCCATTTGTATTCAAGTAAATAATATTCCTTCAGACTAGAAAAATAGAAAATAACAAATGTGATACCGCCTTGTTCACAGCACTCTTTCATATGTTCTAGCTGATGCGTATGAATATTCTTTAGAGGAAATGAAGTTTTATTTCTCGTTTCCTTCGCTTCAAAGTCGATATATCTTCCTTTATAGACACCATTATAGTCAGTCGTTGATGCCTGACGAAAATAGGCTTCAGTAATTTGGGCTGCACTTCTGGCAGGGTAGTTTACTTTAACGACTTGAATCGGTGTCGGTTTCTTATGGATGACGGCTCGCTTTTGAAGGCGATAGAGTTCATTGGTTTGATTCAATATATTCTCTAAACCCATACCGCGACTACTGTAGTTTGTTTCCATTGTTTGAGATCGAGTAGCGCGTGATAATTGTTTTTGTCCTTTTGGATATTGAATCATTTTATCCCTCCTATGGCGTCTATTATAACATTTTGGGCGAAAAATGAGAAAAACTATTGCTTTTGTTACCTTTTCTTAATCTCTATTCAAAATTCTTGTTAAATTAAACCTGAATAAGTCAATTATGTTTTACAAAAGAAGAAGAGTATTGTAAAATAAATGAGTATGTAAATCCATTCATCTTTAAGGTGAATAATGAATTTATGGAGGAATAATATGACAGCAAAATTCGAAAAAGTTGAAACAAATAAAGTAGTTTTAACATTTGAAATCTCACAAGAAGATATTAAAAAAGGCCTAGACCAAGCGTTTAACCGCGTTAAAAAGAACGTGAACGTACCTGGTTTCCGTAAAGGTAAAGTAAGCCGTCAAGTATTTGAAAAAATGTACGGTGAAGAAGCTTTATACCAAGACGCATTAAACATTCTTTTACCAGATGCATATGATAACGCAGTTGAAGAAACTGGAATCTTCCCAGTAACTCAACCAAAAATCGATATCGAATCTATCGAAAAAGGTAAACCATGGGTTATCAAAGCAGAAGTAATTGTAAAACCTGAAGTTAAATTAGGTGAATACAAAGGTTTAACTGTTGAAAAACAAGATCGTACAGTATCTGAACAAGATGTTGAAGATCGCTTATTACAAGAACAAGCTCGTGCAGCTGAATTAGTTGTAAAAGAAGATGCAGCTGAATTAGGTGACACAGTTGTGATCGACTTTGAAGGTTTCTTAGGTGACGAAGCTTTCGAAGGCGGAAAAGGTGAAAACCACTCATTAGAATTAGGTTCAGGTTCATTCATCCCAGGTTTCGAAGACCAATTAGTTGGCGCTAAAGAAGGCGATGAAGTAGAAGTGAAAGTGACTTTCCCAGAAGAATACCATGCTGAAAACTTAAAAGGTCAAGAAGCAGTATTCAAAGTAAAAGTTCACGAAGTTAAAACTAAAGAATTACCTGAATTAACAGATGAATTCGCTAAAGATGTTGATGATTCAGTTGAAACATTAGCAGAATTAAAAGAAAAATTCCGTAAAGAATTAGAAGAAGCTAAAGCAGCAGCTGCTGATGAAGCAGTAGCAGATGAAGCTTTACGTAAAGCAGTAGAAAACGCTGAAATCGTTGAATTACCACACGAAATGGTTCACGACGAAGTTCACCGTCAAATGGAACACTACTTAAACGATATGCGTCGTAACGGAATCTCTCCTGAAATGTACTACCAAATCACTGGTACAACAGAAGCTGATTTACACAAAATGATGGAAAAAGACGCTGACGTTCGTACTAAGACTAACTTAGTATTAGAACAAATCGTTAAAGAAGAAGGTATCGAAGCAACTGATGAAGATGTAGCTAACGAAGTGAAAGAATTAGCTGCTCAATACGGTATGGAAGAAGATGCAGTTCGTGCTGCTGTTTCAGTAGATATGTTGAAAAACGATATCTCAATGAAGAAAGCATTAGCTGTAATTACTGATTCTGCTAAAGAAGCTTAATTTTATAAAATTAAATAAGAAAGCGCCGGTTTCGCTAGAGACCGGCGCTTTTTGAAACAACATTTCTTGTTGAATATAGCGACTTATGGTACTCTTAAATTGAGAAATCAGGAAAAGAATGGAGGTTTCAGATTGTATAAAGATGAAACAAAACAAGTAAGATGTTCATTTTGTGGAAAATCACAAGAACAAGTAAAGAAAATTATCGCTGGTCCTGATGTATTTATTTGTAATGAATGTGTTGATTTATGTAAAGAAATTATCGATGAAGAATTTTCTTCGATGACAATGGATGAAATGATTGAGGTATTAAAGCCTCAAGAAATCCTAAAGGTATTAAACGATTACGTCGTTGGCCAAGATCATGCAAAGAAATCATTAGCAGTAGCGGTTTACAATCACTATAAACGTATTAATCACTTATTTAGTGAAGATGACGATGTTGAGTTACAAAAGAGTAATATTTGTTTAATTGGACCAACTGGGTCTGGTAAAACTTATTTAGCTCAGTCATTAGCACGTATTTTAAATGTTCCATTTGCAATTGCGGATGCGACTACATTAACCGAAGCAGGTTACGTTGGTGAGGATGTTGAAAATATTCTTCTAAAACTATTACAAGCGACAGATTATGATATCGAACGTGCTGAAAAAGGGATTATTTATATCGATGAGATTGATAAGATTGCCCGTAAGAGCGAGAATGTATCCATCACTCGTGATGTAAGTGGTGAAGGGGTTCAACAAGCCTTACTAAAAATTTTAGAAGGGACTGTTGCGTCTGTTCCGCCTCAAGGAGGACGTAAACATCCACATCAAGAACTCATTCAAATCGATACAACGAATATTCTATTTATCGTTGGTGGGGCCTTTGACGGTATTGAAACAATTGTGAAAGAACGCCTGGGTGCTAAAGTGATTGGATTTGGTTCTTCGAACAAAAACTTATCAAGTCACGAAAGTTTAATGCAACTGATTATTCCAGAAGATTTACAAAAATTTGGTTTAATTCCAGAGTTTATTGGCCGTCTTCCAATTACTGCAGCGTTAGAGCCATTGAAGAAAGATGATTTAGTCGATATTTTAACAAAACCAAAGAATGCTTTGGTGAAGCAATATCAAAAACTTTTCGCAATGGATAACGTAGAGTTAGAGTTTGAATCAGAAGCGTTACAAGCAATTGCTGCAAAAGCAATCGAACGTCGTACAGGTGCGCGTGGATTAAGAAGCATTATTGAATCAGTGATGATGGATTTAATGTTTGAAATTCCTAGCCGTGAAGACATCACTAAAGTGGTTGTTACTGAAGCGATTGTGAATGGCACTGGCGAACCTAATTTATATGATGAAGAAAATCGATTGATTTCCTAGGGATTTTCAACAAAATATGGTAGGATAGAATGTGATATGATGGGTGCATTATATTGCATTCTATTTTTATAAGAAAATGAATTAGAGGAGCTATATACATGAAAGGTTTAAAATCCTTAATAGCAAAACACTATACAAAAGAAGAATTTGCTTGGATTATGCAAGACTGGGCTAATTCGGTTTATTCTTTAATGATTACGACGGCGATTTTCCCGTTATATTTTAAAACAGTATCAACTAACGGTGGTGTTAGCGCAGCTGATTCAACCGCGTTCTTAGGGTATGCCAATTCCATTGCGACATTTGCAGTATCGATTATGGCGCCAGTCTTGGGAGCTTTAGCGGATTACAAAGGATATCGGAATCCTATGTTTACATGGAGTACATTGTTAGGTGTATTCTCAGTTATCGGTATGATGTTTGTTGAAACAGACCAATGGATTCTGTTACTAATGTTGTATACTTTATCAGCAATCGGGTATTCTGCTTCGAATATTTTTTATGATAGTTCCATCATGGATGTCACAACTTATGATCGAATGGATAGAATTTCGGCAGCTGGTTATGGATACGGGTATATCGGAAGTGTATTCCCATTTGTGCTCTTTATGATGATTATGCAGTTTAGCAGTTTAAATTCTAACGCTATCGTTATGGTAGGTTTCTTTATCACTGCAGCTTGGTGGTTTATCTTCACCGTTCCGTATTGGCTTTATGTTAGTCAAAAATCATTTATCGAGAAACCTAAGAAACCTATTAAAGAAAGTTTTATACGTTTATGGGGAACAATTAAACAAATTGGGGAACATAAACAAGTATTTCTATTCTTACTCGCTTACTTCTTCTATATTGATGGAGTAGGTACGATTATTAAAATGGCAACTGCAATCGGTTCTGATATGGGACTCGATAGTAATAGCTTAATTGTCATCTTATTAATTGTTCAAATCGTTGCTTTTCCATTTAGTTTACTTTATGGATACTTATCAAAACGATTCGGAAACAAGAAAACATTATTCCTCGGAATCGGTACGTATATTTTAATTTGTGTGATGGCATTGTGGTTAAATTCATACACAGATTTCCTAATTTTAGCGATTCTAATTGGTACAGCTCAAGGTGGGGTACAATCACTTAGCCGCTCATTATTCGGTCAATTAATACCAGCGAATAGAGCCAATGAATTTTTCGGTTTCTATAATATTTTTGGTAAATTCTCATCTATTTTAGGAACAACATTACTAGGAATTACTGCACAAATGACAGGGAATTCTTTAGATGGAGTATTCTCATTGATTATTTTATTCGTTATCGGTTCAGTATTACTATTCTTCGTGAAGTTGCCTACACAGAAAGGATTAGAAAATGAAGGTTAATAAAGCCGAATTTACAATTAGTGCAGTAGGTCCAGCCCAATATCCTTCTGGAAACCTTCCAGAAATCGCATTATCAGGTCGTTCAAACGTTGGTAAATCATCTTTTATTAATAAGTTGATTCAACGAAAAAGCTTAGCTCGTACATCAAGTAAACCTGGGAAAACTCAAACATTGAACTTCTATCATATTAATGATCAGTTTTATTTTGTAGACGTTCCAGGATATGGATATGCTAAAGTATCTAAGAAGGAACGTGAAAAGTGGGGGAAGATGATTGAGGAGTATATTACGACTCGCGAACCTCTTCGCTTAGTTCTGATTTTAGTGGACTTCAGACACGAACCAAGTCAAGAAGATGTTCAAATGCGTGAATTTTTAGAGTATTATAATATTCCATATCGTGTTGTGATGACAAAATGTGATAAGATTCCTCGTGGTAAATGGAATAAACATGTAAGTGTCATCCGCAAAGCATTTGGAAAACCACCAGAAGATTTATTCTTAACATTCTCATCTGAAACAGGTGAAGGCGTAGAAAAAGCATGGGCGTGGATTGAACAATTTATTGCCGATTAAAAAACAAGTGATACCGTATACGGTATCACTTGTTTTATTTGAAAAGAATAATGTTTCCTTTAAAGAAAATAAAACTGGCTCCATTGCATTAAATCGCGAATTGTGATATATTATATGCTGTATCATTAGGCGTAGTGTATGGAGGGAGTTTTTTTATGAGTCAACGATTATCAAAAGAAACGATTCAAAGTATACAATCGCAAGTGAATATTCTCGATATTGTTGGGCAATTTGTCCAATTGAGAAAGCAAGGAAAGAGCCTTTTTGGCCGTTGTCCTTTCCATGATGAAAGAACACCTTCATTTACCGTCACAGAAGAAAAACAGTTATTCCACTGTTTCAGTTGTGGGCGCGGGGGAAATGTTTTTAATTTCATGCAGGAATTGGAAAGTCTATCTTTCCCAGAATCGGTTGTTAGGGTAGCTGAACTTGCACATATTCCACTCGATGTAGAAATCCCTTCTAGCCAACAAGCAATTGCTCAAAAAGACAAAAAATTGTTTATGGCACATGAAAAAGCGAGTGAGTTTTACTCGCACGTCCTATTTAATACAAAAGGTGGACAAGAAGCACTTCATTATTTAACGGATCGTGGCTATACGATTGATACGTTAAAAGAATTCGGATTTGGGTTCTCGTTAAAAGATCGCACGCAGCTGACACAGCTCTTACAAGATTTAGAGCTAACAGAACAAGAAATGGAAGCGACAGGTCTATTCGTTGAAAGTCAAACAGGATTCTTTGATCGTTTTAATCAGCGCATTATGATTCCTCTTCATAATGAACATGGACAAATTGTCGGGTTCTCTGGTCGTATATTGCCAGGTTATTCGGATGAGTTCGCTTCACAGGCGAAGTATTTAAATAGTCCTGAAACACCGCTCTTTGCGAAAAGAAACTTCTTATTTAACTTTGATTTAGCAAAGAAGAATATTCGTAAAGAAAATAAAGTTATCCTTTTTGAAGGATATATGGATGTTATTTCTGCTTGGCAAGCGGGAGTTCAACTAGGGGTAGCCTCAATGGGGACGTCTCTAACACCAGAGCAAGTTCAAAAACTCCGCCATGTGACGGATACAGTTTTGATTGCTTACGACGGTGATAGAGCAGGTCTTGAAGCGACCAACCGTGCGATTGAAATGATTCAATCAACGAATGCCTTTACTGTCGGGATTATTCCATTAGATAATGGTCTGGATCCAGATGAGTTTATTAAGCAACGTGGGCCAAAAGCATTTATCGATTTAGTTGAACATGGGCAGGAAACCATTTATCAATTTAAAAAGAGATTCCTTTCTAAGAAATATCAGTTACAAGTTGAAAGTCAAAAAATTCAATATATCGAAGAGATGATTATTGAATTAGCCAAACTGACAAATGAAGTGGAAAAGAATCTTGCGATGAAGTCTCTTGCGGATGAATTTAACCTTGATTACACAACGGTTCAAAATCAAGTGAAGCAAAAGCAAGTTAAAACTTCTCAAAATATCCAAGCAGCGCCTGTACCACCTATGGAACCACAAGCGCCTGTCATGAATAGGCCCTTCATTAAGAATGAGGGAATCCAACGACATTTAATGTATCGCTTGATGCATCATCCTGAAGCTTGGACATATCTCAATCGTATTAATCCCGAATTCTCGTTTCCAGATGCATTATATGAGCAATTATATTTATTAGTTCAATCATTTAGAAATGAAGAAGAGGAATTTGATGTTCAAGAATTTATGTTGTTTTTAAACGACAAGGATTTAACGAACAGAAATCTGGTGTCTGAAATCGAACTAGGTCAATTTCCTCCAGAATGTACGGAACAAGAGATTCAAGATTTAGTATATGTACTTTCACAAAAGAACACTCTGAAAGAGCAGTTAGCACAAAAAAAGGATGAGTTGAATCGTGCTGCTCTAGTAAACGATGATGAAACCAGAAAGAAATTGATGGTGGAAATCATGGAGATTCAACGACAATTACGGAAAAGATAGAATGGAGGAATGGTGAATGACAGTTCAAAAGAATGAAAAAGGTCAAACACTGAATGAAGCAACTTCAACGCTTCTTGCAGAACGAAAATTATTCGGTCAAATTTTATACGATGATTTATCTGCACAAATCGCGATCCCGTTTGAGTTGGATGCGGAAGGAATGGATAAATTAATTCAAAAATTTGAGGATGCAGGAGTTAGTGTTGTAGATGCTAACGGTGAACCAACAAGTCAGCAATTATCTGCAGAAAGCCAACGTGAAGGTGAAGCTGGCGTAGTTGAAGATGATACTGCCTTATCTTCAAACACGAAGATTAATGACTCCGTTCGTATGTATTTAAAAGAAATCGGACGAGTTCCACTACTTAGCGCGGACGAAGAGGTTGCATTAGCACTTCGTATTCAAGAAGGAGATACTGAAGCAAAACAAGAGTTAGCAGAAGCCAACCTTCGTTTAGTAGTATCAATTGCGAAACGTTATGTAGGACGTGGAATGCAATTCTTGGATTTAATTCAAGAAGGAAATATGGGCTTAATGAAAGCTGTTGAGAAATTCGACCATACAAAAGGATTCAAATTCTCAACTTATGCTACATGGTGGATTCGTCAAGCAATCACTCGTGCAATCGCTGACCAAGCGCGTACAATTCGTATTCCAGTACATATGGTTGAAACAATTAACAAATTAGTACGTGTTCAAAGACAACTATTACAAGATTTAGGACGCGAACCTACACCAGAAGAAATCGGTGCAGAAATGGACTTACCAACTGAAAAAGTTCGTGAAATTCTAAAAATCGCTCAAGAACCTGTATCTCTTGAAACTCCAATCGGGGAAGAGGACGATTCACATTTAGGTGATTTCATTGAAGATGATAACGCAACAAGTCCAGCTGATCATACAGCATATGCATTGTTGAAAGAACAACTGGATGAAGTTCTTGAACAACTAACGGACCGTGAAGAAAACGTACTTCGTTTACGTTTTGGTCTTGATAAAAACGGCGAAATCCGTACATTAGAACAAGTCGGGCAAGTATTTGGAGTAACTCGTGAACGTATTCGTCAAATCGAAGCGAAAGCATTACGTAAATTACGCCACCCAAGTCGTTCTAAACAATTAAAAGACTTCTTAGATTAAGAAATGAGTAAAAGAAGCAATCCTTAGGGGTTGCTTCTTTTTTGTTTGCAATATTTATGAAATCTCTATTGTTTTCATGGGAAAGGGCTTAAATCTAGTGAAGAATTTGATAAACTAAAAGAGGTGTACCGCATTGCGGTACACCTCTTCGTTATTTTATTCTAAAGCATCTGCTTCAGTAACTCCTAGAATTACTGGAAGGATCATTGGATGACGTTCTGTTTTCTTGAATAGGAACGGTCCTAATACATCCGTAATTTTATTACGTAATACACGTTCGTTTAATACTTCTTCTGAATCTGCCAAGAGTTCTTCAAGTTCATCACGAAGAATGGCTTGTGCTTCGTTTAGAAGTTGTCCTGATTCTTTCATGTAGATAAATCCACGAGAGAGCATATCTGGACCAGCTACTAACTCACGACTATCGTAGTCAACAGTGGCTACACAGATGACTAAACCATCTTGTGAGAGTGTCTTACGATCACGAAGAACGATGTTTCCGATATCTCCGATACCATTTCCATCGACATACACATCTCCTGCAAAGAAGTGACCCGCTCTACGTGCTGAGTCAGCTGTAACTGCAAGAACATCACCGTTACTTAAGATAAATGAGTTTTCTTTTGGAATTCCCACTTGAGTTGCAAGATTTGCTTGAATCTTCTGCATACGATATTCACCATGGACTGGAACGAAGTATTTAGGCTTCATTAAACGAAGCATTAATTTTTGTTCTTCTTGAGAACCGTGTCCAGATGTGTGAATATTGTTTACTTTACCATGAATTACTTCAGCACCAGCTTCAGATAGAAGGTTGATAACGCGGTTAACGCTTGAAGTGTTTCCTGGAATTGGTGAACTAGAGAAGATAACTGTATCACCAGGTTGAATGGAGATTTGGCGGTGAGTCCCATTTGCAATACGACTAAGTGCCGCCATTGGTTCCCCTTGAGAACCTGTACATAAAATAATAACTTTCTCAGAAGGGTATTGATTAATCTCACGCCCATCGATAAAAGTATCATCTGGAGCCTTGATATAACCTAATTCACGAGCAGTGCGGAAGCTGGCTTCCATACTACGTCCAAATACAGCTAATTTACGGCCAGTTGCTACAGCCACATCCGTTACTTGTTTTAGACGAGAAACGTTTGATGCGAATGTCGCAAAAATGATACGACCATCCACGCGTTGGATAATTTCTTTAATCGATTTACCAACGACCTGTTCAGATTGAGTGAATCCAGGGACTTCAGAGTTTGTACTGTCACCTAAAAGAACAAGAACGCCTTCTGAACCAATTTGTGCCATACGGTGAAGGTTTGCTGGTTCTCCAACTGGAGTGAAGTCAAACTTATAGTCACCCGTGAACACGATATTACCTGGAGGAGTCTTAATCACAATCCCAAATGCATCTGGAATAGAGTGGGTAGTGCGATAGAAACTCACTTGTGTTTTACGGAATTTAATTACGCTATCTTCATCAATTTCGTGAAGGATAGCATCTCTTAAAAGTCCATGTTCTTCTAATTTATTTCGAATTAAAGACATCGCAAGTTTTGTTGCATAAATAGGGATGTTCGCTTGTTTAATTAAGAAAGGAATCCCACCAATATGGTCTTCGTGTCCGTGCGAAATAAATAGACCTTTTACTTTATTAATATTTTGAACGATATAACTGTAATCGGGAATCACATAGTCGATTCCAAGTAAATCATCCTCAGGGAATTTAATACCGGCATCCAAAATGATGAGCTCATCTTGGAATTGAACGCCATATGTGTTTTTACCGATTTCACCTAAACCGCCAAAAGCAAATACGCCCGTTTCGTTATTTTTAATATTTGGTTTCATGTTACTTGAACACCGTTAATTTAAACTCAGGGTTTTGTTTTTCGTAAGCTAAGTGTTTTTCATCTAGCTCTTGGATAAACTCTACGTTGTATTCAGTATTTTCATCCACAAGGCGGCGGGCTTCTACCTTGTCACTAGCTTCAATGTATAAAGCTTCTGTATTCTCACGACGTGGAGCTTCCGTTTTAGTTGGTTGGTAAGTAATTTTAAAAATCATGTATGTACTCCTTTAAATTTTTTTCATAATGTTTCTATCATATTTTATCATAGAATGCTTATTTTTTCATAATCTTAAAGGCTGATAAGTGCCTCTTTTTCCAATTTTGAGAGTAATTCTTTTGGACTCTGGAGTGGTTTAGGAGTCAAAGTGGAATCTTCTTCACCAAGTTTGAAATAAATGGTATTCCAATTTCTGTTTTTGGCACCTTCAATATCATTAACAAGGTCATCACCAATCATCCAGAAGTCGTTTGGACTAACATTTGGGAAAAGTCGCTCAACATTCTTAAAGGCTTCTGCTTGTGGTTTAGGAACACCAGTCGTCTCTGAAATTAAGATTCTAGACGAGTCAAACCATTTTTCCAATCCAAGAGATGTAATTTTTTTCGATTGATGGCTCGTAGGACCATTTGTTAGAAGAACGAGAGTAGAGTGGCTTGTTACTTTGTCAAAAAAGAGATACCAGTCTGTATCTAATTCGATATGATCCATCACATATTGATAGGTTTCCTTAAAACGAATCACAGACTCTTTAGAAGAATCGAGCTCAAGAGATGAAAGGGTACTTTCAACACGAGAAAAGTGATTTTCTTCTAAAGTGATTTGTCCCTTCGTAAATAATTCAAATGCAATTTCGCTTTTTTCTTGATAAACCTTATACACATCAATATCCGTTGAAAATGTGGGATAACATTTCTTTAAGGCTGTTAAAAAGACTTGCTGTTTTGAATAGAGTGTATCATCTAAATCGAACACTAAAATAGGTGTCTTATTCGCCAATGACAACTGCTCCTTTAGGGATATACATTGGTTGTGTTTTATTAATATGATCGTAGAACATGACACCGTTTAAATGGTCAATTTCGTGTTGTACAACGATAGATTCATAGTCTGTTAATGTACGTACGAATTCATCACCATTCACATCTTGATATTTTACAGTAATACGTTCAGATCGAAGTACGATACCTGGTACGTCACGTTCTACTGAAAGACAGCCTTCGCCTTCTTTTAGGCAAGCTTTCTTTACAGATTCACGCATAATACGAGGGTTAATCCATACTTCATTTAAAATTGGTTCTTCATCTTCAAAACCAGGAACGAGAAGAGCAATCATTTGAATGGATTTACCAAGTTGAGGGGCTGCCAGACCAACACCTGCACGTAATTCATATTTTTCAGCAATTTCTGGATTTTGACTATTGTGTAAGAACTCTAACATTTCTTTAGCAAGTTCTTGTTGTTCTTGTGTTAGTGGGAAAGTTAGCTTTTCAGCACGTTTTCTAAGGGCAGGATGTCCCTCCAACACGATATCTTTCATTGTAATCATGGTTAACTCCTTTATTGGTTCATAAATCTGTTTCTAAGTATACCATTTTTCACCTTAGAAACCAATCAGGGCCTTTGTTTTTGTAATTTTTTCATAAGGAAAAAGAGAATACTATAAATGACTTTCAACTTCTGTTACAATAGAAAGGAAATACGTGTAAAGGAATGGGTAATATGCTTTTTTGGAAGAAACAATCAAAACCACAAGAAACAAAAGAATCTGTTTCAATTGATCGAGAGAATATCCCACAACATATTGCTGTCATTATGGACGGTAATGGTCGTTGGGCAAAGAAACGCAATCTCCCTAGAATCGCGGGACATAAAGAAGGCATGAGTACAGTAAAACGAATCGCAATTGCTGCCGATGAATTAGGAGTAAAGGCGATGACCTTATATGCGTTTAGTACAGAAAACTGGAAACGTCCAACGGAAGAAGTCAGTTTCTTAATGAAACTACCTGGGGATTTTTTCGGAACATTTATGCCTGAACTTCAAGAAAGAAATATGAAAATCCAACTGATCGGATTTATTGATGAATTACCTGAATCAACAAAACAAGTAGTACTAAAAGCTGTTGAAGATACAAAAAATAACACGGGTATGGTGTTAACATTTGCTCTCAACTATGGCTCGCGTGCTGAAATTATCGAAGCAACAAAAACTCTTGCAAGACGTGTGGAAAGAGGAGAGTTAGCTGTTGATGATATCGATGACGCTTTATTCGAACGTGAATTACAAACGAGTTTCCTAGGAGAGTTACAAGATCCGGATTTAATGATTCGTACAAGTGGAGAAGTACGATTAAGTAATTTCTTATTGTGGCAATTGGCGTATAGTGAATATTACTTTACAGATATTTTTTGGCCAGATTTTTCCAAAGAAGATTTATATAAAGCGATTCTAACTTATCAAGGAAGACATCGTCGTTATGGAGGTCTTGCATAGATGAAACAAAGAGTGATTACTGCAATCATTGCTGTTTGTATATTTTTACCAATACTTTATGTGGGTGATATTTGGTTACGTACGCTACTAGCGCTGTTAGCAATTGTTGGGATTTATGAATTCTTCCAAATGAAAAAAATGAATATTTTTTCAATAGAAGGTTCTCTCACGTTACTGGCTACATTGTCATTTTTATTTTCACAAAAACCATTAGTCGCTTTGCCAAGAGGAATTGATTATTTCTTCTTTTATTTCTTAATCGTCATGCTACTGATGACATTAACCGTATATAAGAGTGATCGTTTTTCTTTTGAGGATGCGGCATTTTGTTCGCTCATTTCTTTATACGTTGGTGGTGGATTCTCTGGAATTCTATTTGTTAGAAGTATTAGTTTTGGAATGGCGATTTTTGTCTTCCTAGTCATTTGGGGAACAGATTCATTCGCGTATTTAGCTGGACGCAGATTTGGGAAACATAAATTAGCTCCGGATATTAGCCCAAATAAAACAATTGAAGGTTCTATTGGCGGGGTTCTAGGTTCTGTATTACTAGGATTATTGGTGGTTCCGTTTTATAACCCAGTCAAATTCTCAGTATTTGAATTTGTGCTCTTAATGATTTGTTTATCCATTTTCGGACAATTAGGAGACTTAGTAGAGTCTGCTTACAAGCGACAATTTAACGTAAAAGATTCTGGAAACTTATTCCCAGGGCATGGCGGAGTTTTGGATCGTTTCGATTCAACTTTCTTTGCGATGTTTATGTTCCAAATCGTGTTTAAATTCTTTGGGGATATTTAAAAGAGGTGAAGTCAGTGCAAGGAGTCATTGCATTTTTATTTGTATTTAGTATTATCGTGATTATTCATGAATTTGGACATTACTATTTTGCAAAGAAAGCAGGTATTTTAGTCCGTGAATTTGCAATTGGTATGGGGCCAAAAATCTTCCAAGTCCGTAAAGGGGAAACAGTGTATACACTGCGCTTATTACCAATTGGTGGATACGTTCGTATGGCAGGCCACGATGAAGATGAACAAGAAATTAAACCTGGGATGATGATTACTATCGTTCTTGATAGTGAAAATGTTGTTCAAAAATTAAATTTTGACGATAAAATCATCATTGAAAATTCTGTACCTTTCCAAATTGAAGATGCAGATTTACATAAAGACATGACATTAACTGGATACTACATTAATTCAGAGGAGAAGGTTACATTATCTGTTTCGAAGACTGCAACGATTATTGAGTCAGATGGAACAGAAGTCGTTGTGGCGCCAGTTGAGCGTCAGTTCAATTCAGCAACATTGTGGAACAGAATTAAAACAAACGCCGCTGGCCCGATGAACAACTTTATTTTATCGATTCTTGTATTTATTATTGTTGGGTTCATGCAAGGTGGAGTTCCATCTAATGATGCGACAATCGGCCAAGTAACAGATAATTCTGCAGCCCTTGTGGCAGGTCTTAAAGAGGGAGATAAGGTCCTTTCCATTGATGGTGTTGAAATTCATTCATGGGATGAAATGACAAAAATTGTTCGTTCAAGTGCAGATAAAGCTTTATCTGTTTCGATTGAACGTGACGGGAAAACTCAGGAAGTGAAAGTTACACCAAAAGCTGTAGAAGCATCCGATGGTTCAAAGATAGGGCAATTAGGAGTCACAAGAGTTCTTAAAAATGATATTTTATCAATTATTGCTTTTGGCTTTACTCAAACGATCTCTGTCGTTGTCCTAGTTCTTTCTGCATTAGGTTCACTCTTTACACGAGGATTTAATTTGAATCAACTCGGGGGACCAGTTGCTATTTATTCCATGACTTCGCAAGTTGCTAAAAATGGATTCCTTGATTTGTTAGCATTCATGGGAATGATTAGTGCCAACCTTGGTGTAATGAACCTTTTACCGATTCCAGCATTAGACGGCGGAAAACTAGTTCTTAATGTGATTGAAGGAATTCGTAAGAAACCACTCGATCCAGAAAAAGAAGGGTATTTAACGATTGCAGGAGCGATTTTCCTATTTGCGTTAATGCTTCTTGTAACATGGAACGATATTATGAAATTATTTAATTAAACAAGAGAGTGTCTCTACGATGGTGGAGCACTCTTCTTATGTAATAAAAAAGGAGGAAACCATGAGTCAATCACAAAAAGATTTAATGAAAAAAGTGATCGAGCAATTTAATATTGCTGACACAAGTATTTTTTCTCCAGAATTTGATGAAGCAAAATTAGTTCGAATTGACATCTCAAAGTTGGATAAAACATGGACTTTTCACATCCATAATCCAGTCATTTTTATGTATGAAAAGTTCAGACTATTTACCGATGCACTAGGTGACACTTACCGTCAATTCGGTGGAAAAGCTGTCATTACAACTGATGAGGGTGCATCTGTTACAGAAGAACTCGTTGAATCCTATTGGGAATATGTATTAGAGACATTAAAGGATGAATCAGCAGTTTCTCATCAAATTTTAGCGGATCAAACTCCAAAATATGAGAAAAATCAAATTAAGCTGCATTGTCCAAATGAATTAACGAAGACACACTTAACAAATAATTGCGTTCCAAAAATTCAACAGGCTTATATGGAAGCTGGATTCCCTAAATTAGGCGTTCAAATTCATGTAGATGGTGAGTTGCAGGAGCGATTAGCAGAAGAATTTATCCAAAAAGAACAGCAGATTGAGCAAGCTTTTAATGAAGCTCAAAAAGCTGTACAACTGGTGGCTTCGCAAGCTCCACAAAAAAAATCAGCGAGTGCGAACTCTTCTAAACCAGAAGGTGTCATTTACGGGAAACCAATCAAATCCAATAGTGAAGTTCGTGCGCTTGCAGATATTTTTGAAGAAGAGCGCAATGTCGTTATCGAAGGTAAGATTTTTGATATCGAACTTCGTCGAGGAAAAGCAAAAGGGAAGTTGTTCGGAAATATTAAATTAACGGACTATACTTCTTCCATCAGTGCAACTTTATTCCCATCAACTCCAGAAGATGAACAAGCGCTTGAAGGGTTGAAAAAAGGAACATGGGTTAGAGCGTTCGGTACGATTGAAGTGAATAAGTTCTCTCAAGAATTGGGTATGATTATCCGAGATATGACTGCTGTAAACCACGAAGGTAGGAAAGATACGGCTGAAGGCGATAAACGTGTTGAATTGCATATGCATACAAATATGTCTGTAATGGATGCGACGAATGCTCCAAGTGATTTGATTAGTCAAGCGGCTAAATGGGGACATAAGGCAATTGCGATTACGGATCATGCCAACTTACAGGCTTATCCAGAAGCGCACGGAGCCGGGAAGAAAAACGGAATTAAGATTCTGTACGGTTTAGAAGGAAATATCGTTGATGATCATGTTAACGTGGCTTATAATCCGCAACATATTCTATTAGAAGATGCGACTTATGTTGTTTTCGACGTGGAAACAACCGGTCTTTCTGCGATTTATGACAGTATCATCGAGCTAGCGGCCGTTAAAATGAAGAACGGTGTTGTGATTGATCAGTTTGAAGAGTTTATCGATCCAGGGCATCCTTTATCTGCGACGACAATTCAGTTAACCGGAATTACTGACGACATGGTTAGAGGTTCTAAATCTGTAGAGCAAGTTTTAAAAGAATTCCACGAATTTTCTAAAGACTGCATACTTGTGGCGCATAATGCAAGTTTTGATATGGGCTTCTTAAATACAGGATACGAAAATGTGGGGATTCCAAAAACAAATCAACCAGTTATCGATACTCTGGAATTATCTCGTATGCTTCACCCACAACTTAAGTCTCACCGTTTAAATACTTTAGCGAAACGCTATAATGTTGCACTAGAACAACATCACCGTGCCGTGTATGACTCTGAGACGACGGGTTATTTATGTCATATCTTCTTAAAAGAAGCAGCGACAGAACATAATTTGTTGTACCACGATGAATTAAACACCAATATCCATCCAGAAGAGGTCTTTAAGAATGGACGTCCATTCCATGCGACGATTTTTGCAAAAGACCAAGCTGGGTTGAAAGAATTATTCAAGGTCGTATCTCAATCCAATATTGAATATTATTACCGCGTTCCTCGTATTTTAAGAAGTATGCTTTCAAGTCGTCGTGATTCATTCTTACTAGGGTCAGGATGCGCTGAAGGTGAAGTTTTTGAAGCGATGATGCAAAAAGGATATAACGAAGCTAAAGAAAAGGCTAAATTCTATGACTATATCGAAATTATGCCAAAAGCTATTTATCGTCCTTTAATCAAAAAAGAATTAATTCGTAATGAGCATCATTTAGAAGAAATCATTCAAAACTTAGTTCGCCTTGGAGATGAGCTAGGAAAGCCTGTTGTAGCAACAGGGAATGTTCACTACTTAAATCCGGAAGATAAGATTTATCGTGAGATTCTTCTGACTTCATTGAACAATGGTGTTCCTCAAGAATACCCTGATGCTCATTTAAGAACCACAGACGAAATGCTGAAAGAATTTGCTTTTCTTGGAGAGGAAAAAGCTTATGAAGTGGTCGTGACGAACTCCAATTGGGTTAGCGATCAATTAGAAGAAATTACTCCAGTGAAAGACAGATTATTCACTCCGAAAATCGAAGGTGCGGCAGACGAAATCACTAAATTGAGCTACGATAAGGCACATGAATGGTATGGAAATCCTTTACCGAAAATCGTTGAAGAGCGTATTCAAAAAGAACTGAAAAGTATTATTGGTAATGGATTTGAAGTGATCTATTTAATTTCACAAAAACTAGTTCATAAGAGTAATCAAGATGGGTACTTAGTAGGTTCACGTGGTTCTGTTGGGTCGTCCCTTGTTGCGACACTAACAGGAATTACCGAAGTGAATCCATTAGCGCCACATTATCGCTGTCCGCAATGTCAATTATCAGAATTCTTCAATGATGGTTCTGTAGGGTCTGGTTTTGATTTGCCTGACAAGACCTGTCCTCGTTGTAATACTCGTATGGCAAAAGATGGACATGACATTCCGTTTGAAACCTTCCTTGGATTCTACGGAGATAAAGTTCCCGATATCGATTTGAACTTTAGTGGGGAATATCAACCACAAGCGCATAACTATACAAAAGTATTGTTCGGGGAAGATTATGTTTATCGTGCAGGGACAATTAGTACGGTTGCCGATAAGACTGCCTTTGGGTATGTAAAAGGATATGAACGTGACTTAGGCCTAGAGTTTCGACAAGCAGAAATCGAGCGCTTAGCCAGCGGATGTACTGGAGTAAAACGTAGTACCGGTCAGCACCCAGGTGGGATTATTGTTATTCCGGACTATATGGATGTATATGACTTTACACCGATTCAATATCCAGCCGATGACTTAACTGCAGAGTGGAGAACAACCCACTTTGACTTCCACTCAATTCACGATAATGTTTTAAAACTTGACATTCTTGGGCACGATGATCCAACAGTTATTCGTATGTTGCAAGACTTATCAGGACTGGATCCAAAAGCGATTCCGCCCGATGACCCAGAAGTAATGAAAATCTTTGGTGGTACGGAAGTGTTAGGAGTGACTCCTGAACAAATTGATTCGAAAACCGGTACGCTTGGTATTCCGGAATTTGGAACGAAATTCGTTCGAGGAATGTTAGAACAAACAAAACCTTCGACCTTTACGGAGTTGCTCCAAATTTCAGGTTTATCACATGGGACGGACGTATATCTTGGAAATGCAGAAGAATTGATTCGTTTGCATAATATCCCTCTTGCTGACGTTATTGGTTGTCGTGATGATATTATGGTGTACTTAATCCATAAGGGCGTTGAAGAAGGATTAGCCTTCAAAATCATGGAAGGTGTGCGTAAAGGGAAAGGAATCCCTGACGAGTTCCAGGCGATTATGAGAGAAAATAATGTACCTGAATGGTATATTCAATCTTGCTTAAAGATTAAGTATATGTTCCCGAAAGCCCACGCAGCAGCCTACGTTTTAATGGCGTTACGTGTAGCGTGGTTTAAGGTTCATAAACCATTACTATACTACTGTGCTTATTTCTCAGTGCGTGCGCAAGATTTTGATATCGTTGCGATGTCGCAAGGAAAAGAAATGATTAAGAAACGCATCAAAGAAATTCGAGAAAAAGGAATGGAAGCTAGTACGAAAGAACAAAACTTGTTGACTGTACTTGAATTAGCGAACGAGATGGTAGAACGTGGTTTCCAATTTAAGATGGTCGACATTGATAAATCAGAAGCAAGTAACTTTGTGATTGAAGGAGACTCCTTAATTGCTCCGTTTAGAGCGATTCAAGGGTTAGGGCTAAACGTTGCGAATAAGATTGTTGAAGCAAGACAAGAACAACCTTTCTTATCAAAGAAAGACTTAGCAACACGTGGTAAAGTATCAAAGACATTGATTGATTACATGACAGAAAATAAAGTTCTTGATCATTTACCAGATGAAAACCAATTATCGTTATTCGATGATTTGTTCTAATAACACAATAGTTGGTATTTTAACAAAGTTTATGTTATACTAGCAAAGTAGAATAGTAGTTGAGAGGAGAGTGAGCGGAAACGCTCACTCTTTTTATCGACATGGACTCAAGTAGCAAGGAGGTTGAGGCTATGAGTAAAGTAACTGAGACGGTAACGAAGCTTACTAAAGAGATCATCGAAAAAGAAGGCTTTGAGTTATTCGACTTAGAATTTGTCAAAGAAGGAAAGAATTGGTTTCTACGTTTTTACTTGGATAAACCAGGAGGAATCGACTTGGATGACTGCGCGTTTATGAGTGAAAAATTTAGTGAAATTCTTGATGCACAAGATCCAGATCCAATTCCGCAAGCTTACTTCTTAGAAGTTTCTTCACCAGGTGCAGAGCGCCCATTAAGAAACGAAGAAGAATTAAAAGCAGCGATTGGTTCATATGTACACTTATCGTTTTATCAAAACGTTGAAGGTGAGAAATTCCTTGAAGGAACACTTCTTTCAGTAGACGAAGAAACGGTAACATTAAACGTACAAATCAAAACAAGAACAAAGGAATTTACCATTGATCGTAAGAATATTGCGAAAGCACGTCTTGCTATCAAATTCTAAGGAGTAAAGGAGTAAACACATGAGTAAAGAAATGCTTAGAGCATTAACTGTTCTCGAAGAAGAAAAAGGAATCTCTAAAGATGTCGTGATTACAGCTTTAGAAGCAGCGTTAGTATCTGCATACAAGAAAAACTATGGCCAAGCTCAAAACGTTGAAGTTGAGTTTGATCAAAAGAAAGGGAACATGCATGTATATGCAGTCAAAGAAGTAGTTGAATTTGTTTTTGATTCAACTCTTGAAGTGAGCCTTGAAGAAGCGCAAGCGAAAAATAAAGCATATGAAGTTGGCGATAAAATTCGTTTCGAAGTAACTCCTAAAGACTTCGGACGTATTGCTGCTCAAACAGCGAAACAAGTCATTATGCAACGTCTTCGCGATGCTGAACGTACAAACATCTACAATGAATTCATTCAATACGAAAATGAAATTATGACGGGTGTTGTTGATCGTCAAGATTTCCGTTATGTTTATGTGAATCTTGGACGTATCGTTGCTGGAATGGCAAAACAAGACCAAATCCCAACAGAAGAGTACTTACCTGATCAACGTATTAAAGTTTTAGTTTCTAAAGTAGATAACACTACTAAAGGACCTCAAATCTTTGTCAGCCGTACTCATCCAGATTTATTAAAACGTTTATTTGAACAAGAAGTTCCTGAAATTTACGATGGCGTTGTAGAAATTGTTTCTATCGCTCGTGAAGCAGGTGATCGTGCTAAAGTAGCCGTTCGTTCAAACGATAGTAACTTAGACCCAGTTGGAACTTGCGTTGGACCTCGCGGACAACGTGTTCATAACATTGTTGAAGAATTAAACGGTGAAAACATGGATATCGTTGAGTGGAACGAAGATCCAGCTGTTTACATTAAGAATGCTTTAAACCCTGCTCAAGTAATCAAAGTTGAGTTTAACGAAGATAGCAATGGTTGTATCGTGGTTGTTCCAGACCATCAATTATCACTTGCAATTGGTAAACGTGGTCAAAATGCACGTCTAGCTGCAAAATTAACTGGATACCGTATCGATATTAAATCAGAAACTGCTTATGAAGAGTATTTAGAAAATTTAGCAAATCCAGTCGTTGAAGAAGCCGAAGAAGGTTCTTCTGAAGAAGAATAGAATACGGGAGGTGCACGATGAAAAAGAAGAAGATTCCGATGCGCCGTTGTATCGCTTCAGGTGAAATGATGCCAAAAAAAGAGTTGGTACGTATTGTTCGTAACGGCGAAGGTGTTGCACAAATCGACCCAACTGGTAAAGTAAACGGCCGTGGTGCATACATTACTCTTGAACCTACTTTAGTGGAGAAAGCTTGGAAAAATCGTCTGTTTGAAAAACAATTAGAAATTGAGATTCCGGATGCATTTTATGAAGAGCTTCTTGCTTATGTAGAACATCAAAAAGCAAGAAAAGAGTTGTTTAGTGATGGAAGAGCTCGTTAAACAAAGAGCTTTGAATTTGCTTGGAATGGCGACGGCTGCTCGTAAATTAATTACGGGTGAGGAGCAAGTAATCCAAAGCATTCAAAGACAAAAAGGAAATTTAGTGATTTGTACCAAAGATTGTAGTGCAAACACTGTTAAAAAAATCAAAAACAAATGTGAATATTATGAAATTCCTTTTGTTCAGCAATTTGAAACGGATGAATTATCTCTAGCTATCGGCAAGAGACGTTCCATCGTTTTAGTTGATGATCGAGGGTTTACAAAAAGTCTACTGAAGATGAAGGGATTTAACGATATGAACGAATAGGAAGGTGAGACTATGTCGAAAACTCGCGTATACGAATTAGCGAAAGAATTAAATGTGGCTAGTAAAGAAATTATTGAAAAAGCAAAAGAACTAGGTATTTCATACAATAGCCATATGTCTACTATGGAAGAATCTGAAATCTCAAAAATTAAAGGAGCTTGGAACTCTAAGCCTGCTGCTAAACCAGCACCAAAGGCTCCAAAACAAGAAGCAAAACCTGCTCCAAAACAAGAAGCAAAAAAAGCTGAACCAAAGAAAGAAGCGCCTAAAGCTCACGCTCCTAAAAAAGATGGGGGTAAAAGAGAAGACCGCGCTCCAAAACAAGGACACCAAAAGCAAAATCAAGAACGTAACCATTCTCAAAATCAAAGACGTCATGAACAAAATGATAATAGAAACCAAGGACGTCAAAACCAAAAACCACAAAATGCGAATGGAAACCGTCCTTCATTTAAACAAGAACCAGCACGCACGGAAGCTCGTTCAAACCAACAAGGACAAGTAGAACGTCCACGTAACAACCAAAAACAAAATAACAATAACGATCGTTTCGAGTCACCAAGAAACAATCGTAATAACGACAGAAAAAATCAACAACGATTTAACGATTTTAACAATGATGGTTTCAACAAGAAAAATCGTAACCAAAAAGGTAAAAAAGGAAACCGTCGTGAAGAACAAAAAGCTAAACCAGTTGTTCCAGCGCGTAAATTCCACGAATTACCAGATGTATTAGTGTATACAGATGGTATGACTGTTGCTGAATTAGCGAAGAAAATCAAACGTGAACCAGCAGAAATCATCAAAAAATTATTCCTATTAGGAGTAATGGCAACATTAAACCAAGGTCTATCTAAAGACGCGATTGAATTGTTAGCAGCAGACTACGGTATGGATGCTGAAGAAAAAATCGAAAAAGATATTTCTGATTTAGATGTGTACTTTGAAGAAGCAGCTGCTGAAAATGCAGAAAGCACAGTACGTCCTCCAGTTGTAACGATCATGGGACACGTTGACCATGGTAAAACAACATTGCTTGACCAATTACGTAATTCTTCAGTTGTAGCTGGTGAAGCGGGTGGTATTACTCAACATATCGGTGCGTACCAAATTAAAATTGATGGCAAACCAATTACATTCTTAGATACACCAGGGCACGCGGCCTTCACAACAATGCGTGCGCGTGGTGCAGACATCACTGATATTACAGTTATCGTAGTAGCTGCCGATGATGGTGTAATGCCTCAAACTATTGAAGCGATTAACCACGCTAAAGCTGCTGATGTACCAATTATCGTAGCGGTTAACAAAATTGATAAACCTGCTGCAAACCCAGGTCGTGTGATGCAAGAACTTTCTGATTTAGGACTTGTACCTGAAGCATGGGGTGGAGACACAATTTTCGTTGAGATTTCAGCGAAATTCAATCAAAACATTGAAGAGTTATTAGAAATGATTCTATTGGTTGCTGAAGTTCAAGAGTTGAAAGCAAACCCTAACCGTTTAGCATTAGGAACTGTTATTGAAGCTCGTTTAGATAAATCTAAAGGACCTATCGCAACATTATTAGTACAAGAAGGAACGCTTAAAGTTGGAGACCCAATCGTTGTAGGGAACACATTTGGACGCGTACGTGTAATGGTGAATGACCAAGGCCGTCGTGTGAAAACTGCTTTACCAGCGACTCCAGTTGAGATTACTGGTCTTAATGCGTCACCTCAAGCTGGGGACCGTTTCGTAGTATTCGAAGACGAGAAAACTGCTCGTGCTGCTGGTGAAGAACGTGCAAAACGTGCGTTAATCGAACAACGTAACGCTTCAAGCCGTATTACATTAGATAACTTATTCTCTACATTGAAAGAAGGAGAATTGAAAGAAGTTAATGTTATTATCAAGGCTGACGTACAAGGTTCTGTTGAAGCATTAGCATCAAGCCTGCAAAAGATTGAAGTTGAAGGCGTTCGTGTGAAGATTATCCATACAGCTGTAGGGGCAATCAACGAGAGCGATATTACTCTTGCAACAGCAAGTAACGCGATTATCATCGGATTTAACGTGAGACCTACGCCACAAGCGAAAATTCAAGCCGAATCTGATCAAGTAGATATTCGCTTACACCGTATCATCTATAACGTAATTGATGAAATCGAAACAGCGATGAAAGGGTTGCTAGACCCAGAATTCGAAGAAAAAATTACTGGTCAAGCAATCGTTCGTGAAACATACACTGTATCTAAACTTGGAACAATTGCAGGTTCTTACGTATTAGAGGGTGTTGTTAAACGCTCAAGCTCAGTTCGCTTAATCCGTGATAACATTGTTATTTACGAAGGTGAATTAGCAAGCTTGAAACGATTCAAAGATGACGCTAAAGAAGTTAAACTTGGATTCGAGTGCGGTATCATGATTGAAGGCTACAACGATATTAAAGTAGACGACATCATCGAAGCATACGAAATGGTCGAGATTAAAAGAAAATAGTGCGAGAAAATTCGGTTTGAATCGAACCGTTGGACCGGAACACCGTAAGCGACTAGAATAGTCGTGCGGATGTTTCGGGAAACGCACGTCGATTCAGAATTTTCAAGCCGTTATCAAAATAGTGCGAGACCGACTGTTTAGCTTTGGAACACTGGAGTTAAGGAGAGGAAAATCGGTAAGATTTTACGAAGCTTAACGAAGTGGACGCCAAAGCTAGGAGGTCAAGCCGTTATCAAAATAGTGCGAGAAAATTCGCTATGAATCGAACTGAATAAAAGAAGAAATTAATGATTTAAGTAAAACGAAGAGGGACTGATTACAGTGCCTCTTTCGTTGGAAAGGAGAGAAAATGGCAAACTTTAGAGTTGGACGTGTATCACAAGAAATTTTACGAGAAGTAAATGATATCTTATCTAAAAAAGTTCGTGACCCACGTGTACAAGAAATCACAATTACTGAAGTAGAAGTGACTGGCGATTTACAGATTGCTACTATTTATTACACAACGCTTCATAAATTAGCTAGCGAACGTCAAGCTACAGAACGTGGTTTAGAAAAATCAAAAGGCCTAATCCGTCGTGAATTAGGCAAGCGATTATCCTTATATAAAACTCCTGAATTGATTTTTAAACGCGATGAATCAGTTGATTACGGGAATCATATTGATGAGCTTTTAAAATCTATTCAAGAACAAGACGAACAAAGATAATATTTTTGAAGGCAAAAGAACATCAAACGGAAACAACTCTTTTGCCTTTTTAGTAAAAAATTACCATATATGGTAATTTTCGTGTGTATTAAAAAAGCCAGAAGAGGTGTTTTATGATTGATGCAAATAATACATGGGTATTGTGGTCTATTATCGTTGGGATTGCGACTATCAGTATCTTTTTAGAAAATCGATATCAATGGGCTGCAAAGATTAGCGGAGCCATTATCGGTCTATTAATGGCAGCAACATTAAGTAATTTAGGGGTTATTCCTACTGATTCACCTGTATATGATCAGGTTTGGGGAGTTGTTGTACCATTAGCAATTCCAATGCTTTTATTCCAATGTGATTTAAAACAAATTTGGAAAGAGAGTGGACGATTATTAGCTATCTTCCTCATCAGTTCGGTAGGAACTGTTCTTGGGGCAGTATTAGGATATATGGCATTGTCAAAGGCGATTCCTGTATTGAACCATATTGCTGGAATGATGGTCGGAAGTTATATCGGTGGTGGAGTGAACTTTGTTGCTGTTTCATCAGCTTTTGATATTCCAAAAGAACTCATTTCTGCAGCAACAGTTGCAGATAACTTATTAATGGTATTTTACTTCTTAATATTGTTAATGATTCCTTCGATTGCGTTCTTCAAAAAGCATTTTAAATTTGCTTATAGTGAAGGTGTAAAAGAGGAAGAGGAAAAAGCATATAATAAGGATACCGTTATTACAGTTCAAGATGTAGCGTTTGTATTTGCAATTTCTGTTGTAATCGTAACAATAAGCTTTACATTGTCTGAATTCATTTCAGGTCTTGGTGATAACAGCTTTATCCAGCTAGTTTCAAATAAATATTTAATTTTAACAACGTTGACAGTTGGATGTTCGACAATTTTTGCGAAACAATTCAAGAAGATTAGTGGGGCAAATGAAATTGGAACATTCTTGATCTACTTATTCTTCGTAGTCATCGGAATTCCAGCTTCGATTGGAGCAATTATTGAAAAATCTCCATTATTACTTGTGTTCTGTGCAATCATGGTTTTTGTGAACATGGCAGTGACATTTGCTGGTGCAAAAATCTTTGGATTCACAGTGGAAGAAGCCATTCTTGCTTCAAATGCAAATATTGGTGGACCGACAACAGCTGCAGCGATGGCTATTTCTAAAGGATGGCATCGTTTTGTGGCTCCTACAATGCTTGTTGGAACACTAGGCTACATTATTGGTACTTATGTAGGTATCTTTATTGGACAAATATTAAACTAACAAAAAAGCAACTAATTCTGAAAATCAGAGTTAGTTGCTTATTTTTTTATTTATTTTCTAAGTAAGTAATGGCCATTGCATCAACGCCTGTATGGCTCATGATGATTGGTGAAGTTGTTACAATTGTTAGAGGTACATCAGGGAATAACTCACGAATACGAGCAATATTTCCTTCATTAAAATCACTTAATCCAGCATGCATAATTCCGATTTCTTGAATCCCGTTTGGAGAAGATTTCATCTGTTCAAAGATTTCATCATATTTCTTTTGAAGTGATTTTAGACCACGACCTTTTTGGATGATTTCAATTTTGCCGTTAATGACTTGAAGGAATAATTTGATATTCAGTAAGTTTGAGAACATACCCATTAGTTGGCTAATACGACCCCCTTTAATTAAATTGTCTAAGTTAACCACTGTTAAATAAAGAGTAGTGCGTTTCTTTGCATCTTCAATAATTTTAAGAATTTCTTCAACTGTTTTTCCATCCTGAGCTGCTTTAGCGGCCTCTTTAACAATCATTCCCATTGATCTGGAAGTGAAGTCTGAATCGACAACCGTTACATTTGTTTCTGTGATGTCGGCTGCTTGGCGAGCTGCATCAACAGTACCGCTAATAGAACGCATCATCTGAATGGAAATCACAGAATCTCTGTTTTTGCCAAGTTCATCATATACTTCTACGAAACGACCAATAGAAGGTTGAGCTGTTTTTGGAAGCTCAGCACTTGCAATCATTTTTTCTTTAAATTCTTCTTTAGTAATTGTTACACCATCGATATAATTTTCATCATCGATTGAGATATTCATTGGAACGATAGAGATTTCAAATTGTTTTACTTCTTCTTCAGTTAAATCTGCTGTTGAGTCCGTTACAATATATACTCTAGACATTAAAGTCACTCCTATCAAATAAGTTTACCTATCTATAATACCATATTTTTCGCATAAAAAGCTATATTCATAATCTATGTGGAAAATGGTGAATTATGATACAATAGGTTAGCAAATGTAAAGTCTGAGAGGATGAATGGGATGGACGGAATCCTTCCGTTATGGAAAGAAAAAGGCATGACGTCATTTGACTGTGTCTATAAGGTCAGAAAACTATTAAAAACAAAAAAAGTCGGTCATTCTGGAACGCTTGATCCTGAGGTGGATGGAGTGTTACCGATTTGTGTTGGCAAAGCGACTAAGGTTGTTGAGAATCTTCACGAAGCTAATAAAGTTTATCAAGGTGAAATTACATTAGGGTTTTCGACCGAGACCGAAGATGCACATGGCCAAGTCGTGTCAACAACGCCTATCGAAAGTCCATTTCCAATTCAAGAAATAGATGAAAAAATGCAAAGTTTCATTGGAGAAATTACTCAGATTCCACCGATGTATTCTGCAGTTAAAGTGAACGGAAAACGTCTTTATGAATATGCAAGAGCTGGAGAAGAGGTAGAACGTCCTGTCAGAAAAGCAATGATTTATGATTTCAGACGTATTTCAGAACCTGTTTATAATGAGGGTTCGAAGACACAATCATGGAAGTTTGAAGTAAGTTGTAGTAAAGGGACTTACGTTCGAACGCTTTCTGTTGATCTAGGAAGAGCGCTGGGTGTTGAAGCGCATATGTCACTATTAACTCGTGTTAAAAGCGGGCCTTTTCAAACGGAAGACTGCATTACATTACAAGAGCTGAATGAACTTGCTCAAAAAGATAAAGCGCAAGAAGCCCTAAAACCAGTTGATTTAGTTTTTAAAGACTATCCACGAATGGATTTGACCCAGGATGAATTCATTCGTTTTAAAAATGGTGCAATTTTATCTAAAACTGAATTTCCACAGATTGTCGCACCAACTGCTTGTTATTATGAAGATGAACTCCTCACAATTTATGGTCCTCATCCAACGAAAAAAGGCTTATTAAAACCAATTAAAATGTTTTAGAAAGGAGAGAAGAATGCAAACGATAGAGTTAACACACCCTTACAAAAAAGAGTGCATCCTTCAGGAACCGATTGTCATTGCTTTAGGTTTCTTTGATGGAATCCACTTAGGGCATAAAGAAGTGATTACTACTGCCAAAAGAGTCGGAAAGGAACGCGGCTATAAAGTGGCAGTGATGTCTTTTAATCAGCATCCATCTGTTATTTTTCAAAATGTGGATCCTGCGAGCATTCAATATGTCTCCCCACTAGAACGTAAGAAGGAATTATTAGAAGAACTAGGTGTTGAGATTTTCTATTTAGTTGATTTTACTAAGGAATTTGGAGCCCTTTCTCCACAAGAATTTGTCGATCAATATATTGTTGGATTAAATGCAAAAGTTATTGTAGCAGGGTTTGATTACACTTATGGCAAGAGAGACATTGCGAACATGGAATTATTACCAAAGTATGCTTCGAATCGTTTTGAGATTATTACCATCTCTGAACAAAAGAACGATAGTGGGAAGATTAGTTCGACAGCTGTGAGAGATTTATTGCAAGAAGGGCGTATTGAAGAAGCAAATAAATTGTTAGGATATGACTACATGATGGATGGAGTCGTTGTTCATGGCTTTGGACGAGGCAGTAAAATGCTTGGGTTCCCAACTGCGAATATTGAAGTGTCAAATGATACATTCCTATTAAAAAATGGGGTTTATGTCGTTGAAATGCAAGTAGAAGGTCAATGGCTTCCAGGTATGGCATCGATTGGCATTAATCCAACTTTTGAAGATGTCCATAAAGTAACGATCGAAGTAAACTTACTCGACTTTGACAAGGATATTTATCACTTACCAGTTCGTGTGAAATGGTTGAAGTATTTAAGGCCAGAATTGAAATTTGACGGGATTGAGGCTTTGATTGATCAATTGAAACAAGATGAGGAAAATACAAGAAATTATTTTAAAGCGAAGAGAGGTTGATTCTCTATGTGGTATTTAAAGAATTACCATGAATTAACAAAAGAAGAGATTGTAGCCATTTATAAAGCTAGAATTGAAACCTTTATTGTGGGTCAAAAGTTGAATTATCAAGAAATTGATGATACGGATACCGTTTCCTGTCATCTATTTGAGATGAACGATTCAGGTGAAGTGATTTCGTATTTACGAATCATTCCGGAAACTGATAAAGTGAGAATCGGAAGAGTATTAATTGATCATAGATATCGTGGAACTGGAAAAGGTAGAGAGTTATTAGAACGTGCTAAAGAAGTTTGTAAAGAGTGGTTTGTAGATACCGTCATTGAGGTTCATGCACAAGCGCAATTACAAAAACTATATGAATCACTCGGTTTTGAAGTCGTTTCAGAGCCATATGATATTGTTGGAATCACGCATGTTACTATGGAGTTGTATTAGGAGGAAATCATGATTACACGTTACACACGTCCAGAAATGGCAAAAATTTGGTCTGATGAAAATCGTTATAACTGTTGGCTAGAAGTTGAAATTTTAGCGGATGAAGCTTGGGCTGAATTAGGAGAAATCCCAAAAGAAGATGTAGAAAAGATTCGTAAAAACGCAAAATTCACGGTTGAACGTATTTTGGAAATTGAAGAAGAAACTAGACATGATGTTGTTGCTTTTACAAGATGCGTCTCTGAAAGTCTTGGAGAAGAAAAGAAATGGGTTCACTACGGATTAACGAGTACAGATGTAGTGGATACTGCTTATGGCTATCAGTTAAAACAAGCCAACGATATTTTACGTAAAGACTTAGCAGACTTCCTAGAAATCATTAAAGAAAAAGCCTTAGCTTATAAAGATACAGTATGTATGGGGAGAACGCATGGAGTTCATGCTGAACCAACCACGTTTGGTTTGAAATTAGCGTTATGGTATTCAGAAATGAAACGAAATATCGAGAGATTCGAACGAGCGGCCCAAGGGGTTGAAGCTGGTAAAATTAGTGGAGCAGTTGGAACATTTGCCAATATTTCTCCAGAAGTAGAAGCATATGTTTGTCGTAAATTAGGAATTCGTCCCCAAGAAATCTCTACACAAATTTTATCTCGTGACCTACATGCAGACTATATTTCAACAATTGCTTTAATTGCAACAAGTATCGAAAAATTTGCAACAGAAATCCGAGGGTTACAAAAATCTGAAACGCGTGAAGTAGAGGAATTCTTTGCTAAAGGGCAAAAAGGTTCTTCGGCAATGCCACATAAACGTAATCCGATCGGTTCTGAAAATATGGCAGGGCTAGCTCGTGTAATCAGAGGGCATATGGTGACAGCTTACGAGAACGTGAATTTATGGCATGAACGTGATATTTCACATTCTTCAGCAGAACGTATTATTATTCCAGATAGCACGATTCTACTAAACTATATGCTTCGTCGTTTCGGTAATATCGTTAAGAACTTGACGGTATTCCCAGAAAATATGTTACGCAATATGGATGCAACTTTTGGCTTAATCTACAGTCAAAGAGTGCTATTGAAGCTCATCGACAAAGGAATGAGTCGTGAAAAAGCTTATGATTTAGTACAACCATGTACAGCTAAAGCTTGGGATGAAAAATTACCATTCCGTTCTGTTTTAGAAGAGCAACCTGAAATTACGGCTACTCTAAGTAAAGAAGATCTAGATGATGCGTTTGATTATCACTATCATATTAAGAATGTAGATTTGATTTTTAAACGTGTTGGAATCTTATAGATTGAAAAAATTACTGAAAAGAGTGCATTTTTTAAGAAAATGTGGTATAAATAGAAAGTAAAATTTTATCTAAAGGAGTCAGAAAATGATTAACGTAAGTGATTTAAAAGCTGGAATGACATTCATTCTTGATGGAAAATTAATTAAAGTGTTGGAAATCAGCCACCACAAACCAGGTAAAGGGAACACTGTAATGCGTATGAAAATCCGTGACGTTCGTAACGGTTCAACAGTAGACACAACAATGCGTCCTGATGAAAAAGTAGAACGTGCACATATCGATACTAAAGATGTTCAATACTTATACAGCCAAGATGGCGTTGGAGTATTCATGGACTTAGAAACATACGAACAATACGAAATTCCAGAAGAAACAATCGAACAAGAATTAAAATATATCCTAGAAAATATGGAAGTTAAAATCCAATTCTACGGTTCAGAAGTAATCGGGGTTTCATTACCATCAACAGTTGTATTACAAGTTACTGAAACTCAACCATCAATTAAAGGTGCTACAGTTACAGGTTCTGGTAAACCAGCTACAATGGAAACAGGTTTAGTAGTTAACGTTCCAGACTTCATCGAAGCAGGAGAGTACTTAGAAGTTAACACTGCAGAAGGTACATACGTACGTCGTGCAACTAAATAATGATGAATCGAAATAAGGGTGAGCCAAGTGTTCATCCTTGTTTTTTTATAAAGGAGAAATGTGTATGCGGATTGCTGTGATGGCAGGAACACCAATGGACACGAAGTTAGGTGTCGATTTATTAAAGAAAAATGGATTCACTCAAACAATTTCTGTTCCTATTTCTAATAATCCAGTCGAACAAACAACTTTTCAATCCTTAGAGGAAGAAGAAAGAGAGCAGTATATTAGAAGTGTGATTGATGGAATGAAAAACGAAATTGACGCTGTTTTTGTGTACTGTAATTCACTTAGTTCAGTTGTAAATTTTGATAAACTAGAAGAGGAATATAAACTCCCTATGATTACTCCGATGCAAATGTATCGAACACTTGGGGTAGAACATGATTATTTAGCTGTAATGGCAGCTAATTCTCATGGGTTAACTGGGGTAGAAAACAATCTATATATTGCCAATCCTAATCTTAAGGTGTTTGGTGTGACGATGTTAGAACTTGTTAAAGCGATTGAAACTGGCAAACCCCAAGAGGAGATTATTAAGCAATTTGATTTTCAAAGTCTTTTCCATTATTTTGAGAGTACAGAAATCGAAGCTGTCGTACTAGGATGCACACATTTTCCATATGTAAAGAGGGAATTAGAACAGCTCTCAAATATTCCAATTATTGATGTGGGTGTCTATATGATTGACCGCTTAAAGAGTCAAATTTAGGAGAGAAAATTATGATTACAATCGAAAAAATGAAACAGTTTTTTCGTTATGAAAAAGTCAAATACAAAAATCCTGTAAAATTTCCGGAAGTAGCAGAAGAGATGATACAGTTGAAGAAAGCAGGGCAAGATGCAAGACAGGAATTTACAAAGTTAACGGAAGTATTTTATAAGAACTTCCAACCATTTCGCATGGACCCGGTTAGTCAATGGATGAATCAAGCCCAAGTGGTAAGACCCGCTTTTTGGAGATATTTTATCGAAGAGGGGCAAGCTGAAGGAAATCCATCTTTTGCGTTACGTTTATTTAATCAAGAAAATAAATTGGGCGTATATGTAGAATTGAGTTTTATCGAACGTAAAAAGAATGACAACTCTGTGTATTTGCAAAATAAAGTATTAGAGTGTGAACCTAATAGTAATATTCTATATATAGCGTCTGATTTTCAAAAGAATGCAATTGCTTATGAAGGCAACGAATCTAATAGAGATAAATTAACAAGAGCTGTTAAAGAGGGCGAATTTCGTAAAGTCATTTTAAGAAGGCCAGTATTTCTTGAAAGTACCAAAGATGGAATTGAAGAAGAACTTTCGGACGCATTGAAGGAATTAATTCCGTTTTATGAAACCATTTATATGAATGAAGTAAATTAAAAGAGGTAGATTTAATATCTACCTCTTTTTGAATAAAATTTTTATGCTGGAGAAGGAGTTCCTGGTTTTACCGTTACTTCTTCTTCTGATTCTGTTTGTTCTTCCTCAGTTGTTTCTTCTGTAGTTTCCTCAGTGGTTGTTTCACCAGTTGTTGGACCTTCAGTAGTAGCTGCCTTTTTTTATGTGTTTCAGTTGTTGTTACTTTAGTTGATCCACTTTCAGTAGTGACTGTTGTCGTTTCATCACCTTTTACAATGATATATCCAACATATTCATAACAATCAATTTCATCTACAGTAATTTCTTCTAATTGTGAAATAGAAACTACTTTAGTTTCACCGTTTAAGATTACTTGCGAAGCGTCTACAGATCCAACAAGGATGCTACCAGATCCAATTACAAATAAAATGGTAATTAATTTTTTTCCTTTATTTGATTCTAATAGGGCATAGGCTGCGCCTAAGACAAGAATCCCAGCACCAAGTGTCACTAAACCTGTAGATGTCCTAGTGTTTGGAAGAGAAGGTTTATCAACTGGACATCCCACTTTTTTGTAAATTAATTTTACAGAAGTAGTAGAGTCAACTTCTCCCAAAAATGATTAATTCTTTTTCAGAATTAGAAAGTGACTCAACATCAATATTCGTGATATTAATTTGAGTCGTACCATCTGCATATGCAGTAGTAAAATTAGAAGCGAAAATTGCTGTTAAAAACGCTAGAAAAATTAAGGCTACTAATTTTTTGAATGATTTCATAATTAATCCTTTCCTTTTTTATTCTTTTATTTATGAAATTAAAATGGAAATGACGAAAATTTGCATAGGAATATGAAATTATTGTTTTTCCTTTCAAAGGGAATTATGACGTTTTATTTTTGTTTGATGTTTGACGTTCATATGGATAAAAATTTTCGGAAGAATCTTAATTACAAATTACATAAGGTGCTAGAATCATTAATTTTATAAGCGTTATACATCTGCAGTACTAGAAAATATTAAACTGAAAATCAGTCTTAAGTCTGAGTATTTTTGCCTTGACTTAATTTGACCAATGTGATAAATTATGAATGTGGTTAGCACTCGTCTTAGTCAAGTGCTAAAGAGAGGTGACTATGATGTTAACCAATAGACAATTGCTAATCTTACAATTAATCATACAATTATATACGGAAACTTTGGAGCCGGTCGGGTCTAAAAAATTAATGGAAGTTGCTGAATTACCGTTTAGTTCGGCAACGATTCGTAATGAGATGATGAAATTAGAAGAAATGGGATATCTTGAAAAAAACCATACTTCTTCTGGACGAATCCCTTCGAATAAAGGGTATCGTTACTATATTGATTACATCTTACCCGGACAAAAGCATCAAGTTTCTTTAAGCGTTCGAAATCAAATTCGAGAAGTTTTTCAACAGTCAACATTAGAAATTCAAGATGTATTTCGTTTATCTGCTGACATATTAGCAACATTAACGAATTACACAGCAATTTCTATTGGACCTGAAGTGAAAAGCGCAATGTTATCTGGTTTTAGACTTGTTCGATTGAACCCAAATCAAGTGATGGCAATCGTAGTCATCAGTAATGGGTTAGTCGAAAATAAAGTCTATACAATTCCAGGAACGATTGACGATAGTGATTTAGATAAAGTGGTTCGCATCATCAATGATGAATTGATTGGTTTACCATTAGATGTCGTTGCCAAACGACTGAAGACGGATTTACCAATTCTTATGACTCGTTATATGAATTCTCAAATTCAAATTGTCAAAGTGATTCAAGAGATGATGAACCAATTTGAACAAGATCGAATGCATGTGGCTGGAAGAAGGTATTTACTCAATTACTTTGACCATCATGCGAATGTAGATCAGCTTAAAGAAATTTATCAATTGATGGATGATCAAAATAAGTTACATCAATTAGTAACAAATGATCATCAAGATATTCAAATTAGACTCGGCTCAGAAATGGATCATCCGTTACTTGGGGACTTTAGTTTGGTAACTGCTAGTTACGAAACGCCAAACCAAGATACAGGAATGATTGCTCTTCTTGGACCAAAGAATATGCCGTATTCGAATGTATTATCAATTGTAAAAGGACTCAGGGAAGAGTTAGCAACCACGATAGCAGATTATTATCGTAACTTATAAAGTAAGGAGATGAAATCTTGGAAGCAAACGAACAAAACACTAAAGAAGAATTAAAAGAAGAAAAAAATGTTGCAGATGAAACTCCTCAAGAAGAAGTTACTGAAGAAACTACAACAGAACTTACGAATGAAGAGAAATTACAACAAGAAGTAGAGAAGTTGAATGATCAAGTATATCGACTATCTGCTGAAATATCGAATATCCAAAAGAGAAATGCAAAAGAAAGACAAGATGCTGCAAAATATCGCAGTCAAAGTCTTGCACAAAACTTATTAAATGTGATTGATAACCTTGAGAGAGCTATTGCTTCTCCAAGTGAATCAGAAGAAGCTCAAAACCTAAAGAAAGGTATTGAGATGGTGTATGAAAGTTTCCTTTATGCACTAAAAGAAGAAGGAATCGAAGAAATCGATGCTTTAAATCAACCGTTTGATCCAACATTACATCACGCCGTTCAAACTGTTCCAGTAGAAGAGGGGCAAGAAGCAGATCAAGTGGTTCAAGTGTATCAAAAAGGATACAAATTAAAAGATCGCGTATTACGACCAGCAATGGTTATCGTAGCGCAATAAGTAGAAAAATTTTAAAATAATAAATTTAAATAATAGGAGTGAATTAAATATGAGTAAAATTATTGGTATTGACTTAGGAACAACAAACTCAGCAGTAGCTGTTTTAGAAGGTAACGAAGCAAAAATTATTGCAAACCCAGAAGGAAACCGTACAACACCATCTGTTGTAGCGTTCAAAAATGGAGAAATTCAAGTAGGTGAAGTTGCAAAACGTCAAGCTGTAACAAACCCAAATACAATTTCTTCAATTAAACGTCATATGGGTGAAACAGGATATAAAGTAGAAATCGAAGGTAAATCTTATACACCACAAGAAATTTCAGCTATGATTCTACAATACTTAAAAGGTTATGCTGAAGAATATCTTGGAGAAAAAGTTGAAAAAGCAGTTATTACAGTACCTGCATACTTCAACGATGCACAACGTCAAGCAACTAAAGACGCTGGTCGTATCGCTGGTTTAGAAGTTGAACGTATCGTTAACGAACCAACAGCAGCAGCTCTTGCATATGGTTTAGACAAAGTTGACCACGAAGAAAAAATCTTAGTATTCGACCTTGGTGGTGGTACATTCGACGTATCTATCCTTGAATTAGGAGATGGCGTATTCGACGTATTATCAACAGCTGGTGATAACCATCTTGGTGGGGATGACTTCGACCAAAAAATCATTGATTTCTTAGTAGAAGAATTCCAACGCGATAACGGTATTGATTTATCAAGCGATAAAATGGCTATGCAACGTTTGAAAGATGCTGCTGAAAAAGCTAAGAAAGACTTATCAGGTGTATCTCAAACACAAATCAGCTTACCATTCATTTCTGCTGGTGCAGCTGGCCCATTACACTTAGAAGTAACTTTAACTCGTGCTAAATTTGAACAATTAACTGCAGATTTAGTAGAACGTACAAAAGAACCAGTTCGTCGTGCATTAGCTGACGCAGGTTTATCAGCTTCAGACATCGACCAAGTATTATTAGTTGGTGGATCAACTCGTATTCCTGCAGTTGTTGAAGCTGTTCGTAACGAAACTGGTAAAGAACCAAACAAATCAGTGAACCCAGACGAAGTAGTAGCTATGGGTGCTGCTATCCAAGGTGGAGTTATCTCTGGTGATGTGAAAGACATCGTATTATTAGACGTAACACCATTATCACTTGGTATTGAAACAATGGGTGGAGTGTTCACAAAATTAATCGACCGTAACACTACAATCCCAACAAGCAAATCACAAGTATTCTCAACAGCTGCAGATAATCAACCAGCAGTAGACGTACACGTATTACAAGGTGAACGTCCAATGGCAGCAGATAACAAGACTTTAGGTCGCTTCCAATTGACAGACATTCCAGCTGCTCCTCGTGGTGTGCCACAAATCGAAGTAACATTCGATATCGATAAAAACGGTATTGTAAATGTTCGTGCTAAAGATTTAGGAACTGGTAAAGAACAAGCTATTACAATCAAATCTTCTTCAGGTTTATCAGATGAAGAAATCGAACGTATGGTGAAAGATGCAGAAGCAAATGCTGAAGCAGATAAAAAACGTAAAGAAGAAGTAGATTTACGTAACGAAGTTGACCAATTAATCTTCACTGTTGATAAAACATTGAAAGATTTAGAAGGTAAAGTAGATGCTAGTGATGTTCAAAAAGCTGAATCAGCTCGTGATGAATTAAAAGCTGCTGTGGAAGCAAATGACTTAGAAGCAATGAAAGTAAAACGCGACGCTTTAAATGAAGTTGTACAAAACTTAACTGTTAAACTTTATGAACAAGCTGCCGCAGCTCAACAAGCAGCAGGTGCTTCTCAAGAAGGTCCAACAGAACAAGCATCTTCAAATAACGATGGCGTTGTTGACGCTGACTTCGAAGAAGTAGACTAATATTTGCTAAATTGATAGGGTGTAAGACTACTTAGTGGCCTTACGCCCATATCCTTTGTAAACTATGAAAGAAAAGGAGGGGCAATTCAGTGGCCAAAAGAGATTTATATGAAATTTTAGGCGTATCAAAAGATGCCTCTGAAGCAGATATTAAGAAAGCTTATCGTAAATTATCTAAAAAATACCATCCAGATATTAATAAAGAACCTGGAGCAGATGAAAAATTCAAAGAAATTGCTGAAGCTTATGAAATCTTAGGCGACGCACAAAAACGTGCTGCTTATGATCAATATGGACATGCTTCTTACGATCCAAATTCTGGATTTAGCGGTGGAGGTTTCGGTGGTGGATTTGATGGATTCAGTGGATTTGAAGGATTCGGAGGATTTGGCGGTAATGGGAACTTTACTGGTGGATTCGAAGATATCTTTAGTAGTTTCTTCGGTGGCGGAGGCGGTCATAGTAATCGTGCGAACATGCCACGTCAAGGAGCAGACCTTCAATATGTCATGGATTTAACATTTGAAGAAGCTATCTTCGGGAAAGAAGAAACAATTCATTACCATCGTAGCGACGAATGTCAAACATGCCACGGAACGGGTGCTAAACCTGGAACGAGTCCTACAACATGTTCAAAATGTCATGGCTCTGGCGTGATTAATGTCGAAAGAAATACACCATTTGGACGTATGATGAGTCAAACAACTTGTGATGTGTGTCATGGAACTGGACAAGAAATTAAAGAAAAATGTCCAACTTGTCATGGTCATGGTCAAGTAGATGAAACTCATAAGGTTAAAGTAAAAGTACCAGCTGGTGTTGAAGATGGAAACCAAATGCGTCTTCAAGGACAAGGTGAAGTGGGAATTAATGGTGGACCTTATGGTGACCTTTATGTCATCTTCCGTGTAGGACAAAGTAAGACATTCAAACGACAAGGAGCAGATATTTATTATCAACTTCATGTTAACTTCGCCCAAGCAGCTCTTGGAGACGAAGTGGATGTACCAACTGTACACGGTAAAGTGAAATTGAAAGTACCTGCTGGAACACAATCAGGTACAATTTTACGCTTACGTGGTAAAGGTGCTCCAAAACTTCGTGGAACTGGAAATGGAGATCAACATGTTGAAGTCATCGTAGACACTCCTAAGAAACTAACAGATAAGCAAAGACAAGCTCTACAAGTATTTGCTAGCGAGGAAGGAACAACACTTCATAACAGCGAAGAGAATTTATTCGACAAAATGAAGAATGCATTTAAAGATACATTTGAATAAATTAAAATAGAACTTAGCATATTCATTGCTAAGTTCTATTTTTTTGCTTATTTAGTAGTGACTGCTAGACGACGAATAATCTGTGCGTGTTCAGGAAATTTTTCTAGTAGTTCATCTTGTGTATAGAGTTTAAAGTCTTCATATTCAAAACCAGGTGTAACGCTACAACTTACTATTGCAAAGTCTTCTACATTGTTTGATTCAATCGTTGAACCAAAAATCACACCAGCAGGGACTGTAAATTGAAGTTTTTGCCCAACTCCTGGTCCGATTTCAACAGCTTCATAAACACCATTTGGATGAATCATATGAACGGTTAAAGCATGGCCGAAATGATAGTACCAAATTTCATCGGATGAGAGTAAATGAAAGTGGGAAGGATTATTGCTCGATAATAAGAATAATATAGAAGTGGATAAAGCGCGAATGCGGTGATTGTTTAATTCTACAGTCTCTACAGCTTTATAAGTCTGTCTAAAATAACCACCTTCAACATGCGGTTCTAATTCTAATTCGTCAATCCATTCTTGTTTCGTTTTCATAATAATCCTCCTTTCGCTTATTAGTTCTATTATAACCTAATTCTGATCCCTTGTGAATTGTTGATAGAGCGGTATTTATGCTATACTGGTACTATTGGAAACAGAAAGGAGAAGAGTCATGAAAGATAATATTGCACAAATTGTCTCTAATAAAGATATTAAGAAAATTAGAGAACTTTTTAACGAGAATTATCCAATTGATATCGCTTTGGCTTTAGAAGAAGTGGATGATGATGTCTTAAAAGATTTCATGTTTTCTATCTCTAATACAAGATTAGCTTCTATTTTGGAAGTTGCCGAACCTGATTTCCAATTACGGATGCTTGAGAAACTCCCATTTAGACGGGTAATTCTATTGTTCCAACAAATGTCAAACGATGATGTCGTGGATATTTTAGGGAATTTACCAGTAGGGATTCGCAAACGTTACCTCAAAATGATGAAACAAAGTTCTCAAGATGCGATTCAAACGATGTTAAATTACGCTCCGGATACTGCCGGAGGGATCATGACAACAGAGTATATCACGGTTAAAGAGCACTTAACGGTTGAAGAAACATTATCGAAGTTAAGAGAAATTTCACCAAACTCTGAAGTTATTAACATTATTTTTGTGACTAGCTTACAAAGAAAATTAATCGGTTGGATTGATATTCGCGATTTATTTATTCATGATCTAGATGAGAGTTTACATGACGTGATGCATACGAATATCATTTCTGTTTTGCCAGAAGAGGACCAAGAAGAAGTAGCTCGTATTTCAACTAAATATGACTTATCTGTTGTTCCTGTAGTTAATAAGCATAACGTACTATTAGGAATTATTACAATCGATGATATCGTTCATGTCTTACAAGAAGAGCATCACGAAGATATGTTATTAATCAGCGGGGTTGAAGGAACCGAACGAATCGGTGGTCCTTTTAAAGAATCGATTCAAAAACGGACACCTTGGCTATTAATTAACTTAATTACAGCTTTTATGGCGAGTGCGGTTGTTGGTTTATTCCAAGATACAATTGAACAAGTCGTCGTACTTGCGGTTGCAATGCCGATTATTACTGGGATGGGTGGAAACTCCGCTTCTCAAACATTAGCCTTGGTGATTCAAGAGGTTGCAATTGGTCAATTAACATGGGAAAAAGACAAGAAGTATGTATTAAACGAAATCTGGCTAGGATTAGTCAATGGGATTATTACAGGGATTTTCGCCGCTGTAGCGCTATACATTCCATATCATAACTTTTTCTTATCGATTATTGTCATTTTAGCAATGGCAATGAACCTAATGGTAGGGGCGTTCTTCGGCTTCTTCGTTCCTTTATTCTTGAAGAAACTAAATTTAGACCCAGCCATTTCATCAACGATTTTTGTAACAACAGCAACTGACGTATTAGGATTCTTTATTTTCTTATACTTAGCTGAATTGTTCTTGCCGTTATTAATGTAATTTGATAAAATGATTTGAATTTTAACGTAGTAGTGTATTGAAGGAGTTATTCATGAATTTAGAAGAAATGAAAGAAAGACAGAAGCGCATTCGAAACTTCTCGATTATTGCGCATATCGACCATGGGAAATCTACTTTGGCCGACCGTATTTTACAAGCGACAGATACAGTGGCTGATCGTGAAATGCAAGACCAATTATTAGACTCAATGGATCTTGAAAGAGAACGTGGGATTACCATTAAATTAAATGCCGTTGAATTGACGTATGATGCTAAAGACGGTACGGAATATATTTTCCACTTAATCGACACTCCTGGGCACGTGGACTTCTCGTATGAAGTATCACGAAGCTTAGCAGCCTGCGAAGGAGCGATTCTTGTAGTAGATGCTGCTCAAGGGATTGAAGCACAAACATTAGCTAACGTTTATCTAGCGATTGACAATGACTTAGAAATCTTACCAGTCATTAATAAAATTGACCTTCCAGCGGCGGACCCTGAACGTGTTCGTACAGAAATCGAAGATGTAATTGGTATTGATGCGAGTGAAGCGGTTCTTGCTAGTGCAAAAGTCGGTATCGGGATTCCAGAAATCCTAGAACAAATTGTTGAAAAGATTCCTGCACCAACTGGCGACTTAGAAGCGCCTTTACAAGCGTTGATTTTCGACTCAATTTATGATGCGTATCGCGGGGTTGTATTAAACGTCCGTATTCAAAACGGTATTGTAAAACCTGGTGATAAGATTCAATTAATGAGTAATGGAAAGACTTTTGATGTTGTAGATGTTGGTATTTTCTCACCAAAACCAATTAGTCGTGATTACTTAATGGTTGGAGATGTTGGTTACATCACCGCTTCTATCAAAACAATT
>CALHVK010000046.1 GCA_938039195.1 uncultured Carnobacteriaceae bacterium | reverse complement strand
CCAACAACTACAGAAGCGCCAACAACAACGGAAGCACCTACTACAGTAGCAACTACAACGACTGAAGCGCCAACTACAACAGTAGCTACAACAGAAGCACCGGTAGTGACAACAGTTGCACCGGTAGTAACAACATCAGCTCCAGTAGTGACAGAAGCACCGGTTGTAACGACATCAGCGCCAGTAGCCACAGAAGCACCGGTAGTAACAACATCAGCGCCAGTAGCCACAGAAGCACCAGTAGTAACAACTTCTGTTCCTGTAGTAACAGAAGCACCAGTTGTAACGACATCAGCACCAGTAGTGACAGAGGCTCCGGTAGTGACAACTTCTGCTCCAGTAGTGACAGAGGCTCCGGTAGTGACAACTTCTGCTCCTGTAGTAACATCAGCACCAGTAGTAACAACTTCAGCCCCAGTGGTAACAGAAGCTCCAACAACGACAACTACGACGACAGAGGCACCAACAACTACTACAGCAACAACTGTGACAGAGGCGTCAACAGCTGTTTTAACAAATGCAACGGATGCAAGTGAAGATTCAGCGTCAACTGCGGTTTTAACAAATGCTGTTGAGGACAAAGTTGTAACACCTGAAACAAATGCCAAAGCAACTGAGACACGTGCGTTAGCAACACCTCTTGCTGCTAAATCAGAACAAGCAGCAGACAATGATGCTAAAGAAGCAAAAGATCCATCTCCTACACCAGTTGCACAAGCAGCACCAGCAGCTGCGGAAGATGAATTACCAAATACAGGTACTTCATTAGGAACTTTATATCTGATTCTATCAGCAGTCTTCTTATCAGGTGGAGCATTCGTATTTGCTAAAAGTAAAAAATAAAACTTTTAAAGAACAAGAAGGGAATTAAGCAGTGAAGGCTGTTTAATTCCTTTTTTGCGTTCTTTGATTCAGTCTAAAGTCCCATAGAAATCATCCTTAAGTACCATGTTCCAAAATAGCCAAATGATACAATAGGTCCATAAGGAGGGAGTGCCATGAAGCAGTGGAATAGACTTATCAAACTAGTATTGTTTGTATTCATAACACGTTACTTTATGAGTCATATTTACGGTTCATCAGTACGGTTGTTATTCTCACTTCTCGTACTAGCAGGTATCTTTTTCTTCATGCTATTTCCAGAAGAAATGGAAGTGAAATCGATCTTTGGCAAAGCGAAGAGTCCGTTAAGGAAAACTTCTAGTAAGGTAAAAGAACGATATGAACAATCAGGATTATCCAAGCAGGAAATCGATTATTTTAGACAAAAAATGTCAGTGGTGAAGACACAAATTCAAGAGATTGATGAGACGATTCAAAGTTATACAAAACTAAGAATTATTAGTAATCGCTATAACACAACCGTAACTATGAAAGATTATTTCAAAGAATTAGTTGCACACCCTGAGAAACTTCCAGAAGCCAACTTGTTCGTTCATACTTGCGTACCGTCATTAAATGAAATGACGAAAGCCTACAAAGAGTTGAGTGAACAACCCGTAAAAGGAAGCGAAACGTATCAAACGCTACAAGAATTAGGAGAGAAAATCGATCTCGTCTGTGCAACTCTGGAAGAGGATTACTTACATTTCCAAGAAGACAAGATTAAAAAATCTGAAGCAGAGATGGATTACGTAAATCGTACGATAAAGGAGTAGAGAACAATGACTGAACAAAAATCAATGGTGGATACACTCATTCAAAACCCATTTGGAGAAGACGTCGTAAAAAATACGACCTTGCAAGATGTGGCAAGTGATTTTCCACAAGAACAACTAGATGCCAAACGTGCATTAGTCGACACATTGCCAGAGAAACAACAAGAACAAGCACGTGCTCTTGCAAAACAAATCGATGAAAAGAATATGCAGGCCATCATTAGTTATGGTGCTGGCGCGCAAAAGCAACTTGGTGAATTCTCTCATTCGATGCTAGCTCATGTGCAAAATAAAGACACCGGTGAAATCGGGGATACGCTCAACGAGTTGATGATGCGACTCAACGAGACAGACCCGAACGACCTTATAGCGCAAGATTCGAACATCTTCCGTAAAATCTTTGGTCGTGTGAAGAAGTCGATTTACGAAATGCAATTAAAATACCAAGAAGTCGGTTCTCAAGTGGATAAGATTGCCGTACGATTAGACCATGAAAAGAATGGTTTATTAAACGACAACTTGTCACTAGAACAACTGTACCAACGCAATAAGGAATTCTTCGAAGCGTTAAGTATTTATATCGCTGCTGGGGAATTGAAGATTGAAGAGTTGCAGCAAAAACTCATCCCTGAAGCGATGCAAAAGGCGCAAGAGTCCGGAGACCAAATGGATGTGCAAGTCGTCAATGACTTACATCAGTTCTTAGACCGACTTGAAAAGAGAAATCACGACTTGAAATTAACGCGTCAAATGACCATCCAACAAGCACCACAAATTCGCTTGATTCAAAATACGAACCAAACATTGGCGGAAAAAATTCAATCCTCCATCACGACAACCATTCCTTTATGGAAGAACCAAATTGCCATTGCGATGACATTGCTTCGTCAAAAGGATGCTGTGACAGCGCAACGTCAAGTGTCTGAAACCACAAACCAATTGATTCAAAAGAACTCTGAAATGTTGAAGATTTCAACGATTGAAACAGCTCGTGAAAATGAACGTGGTATCATCGATCTTGAAACGCTTCAAAAGACACAACAAGACTTGATTGAAACATTAGAAGAAACGATTCTAATCCAACAAGAAGGCCGTCAAAGACGTAGAAAAGCCGAATACGAATTGACGCAAATGGAACAAGAACTCCGCGAAAACTTGCTCGTTTTAAGCCAAAAAGAAAAACGAGTGAAAGAAGAAATGCGCGGTCAATAATGATAGAAATCTTTACCTTTTATTCCTTTTTCAGGACTGGAGGGTAAAGATTTTTTTGTGTTTCGAGAGGTTTATGTAATGTTTCAATTCGTTAACAAAAATGATAAACTTCGCCTTGAACCTTGATATTTTGGCTAACATTATTTAAAATAGGATGAAAGGAAAAAAATAATATTTAATGAGGTGAAAAAATGCACGTATGGGTCGTAGTTCTCGCGTTATTAGCATTAGCAGTATTTTTCTTATTCATTTCACTATTCTTAAAGGATAACCATAATGAAGAAGAAATCGATGAATTAGCTGAAGGTTTATTAGAATTAAACCGTGAAGTATATTCATTAAAGAAAAAAATTCAAGAATTAGAAGGAACAACTGTTTACAAAGGACCATCAGTTGAACCAACTTACGAAGAAGTTCGCGCTGCAAAAGCAGCTGAAGTTCGTGTAGCTGAAAAACCAGAACTAGTAGCTGAACAAACAGAAGCAGTGGAAGAAGCAACTGCAGAAGAATCTGGTCGCTTACACAATGTAACAAAACAACAAATCATTACATTATTCAGCCACGGTAATTCAGTAGAATCAATTTCTGAACAATTAAACGTACCTGTTTCAACAGTACAATTGGTAATCGATAACTATTTTGAAGCAGATGCAAATTAAGGAGGAAGAACATGAGTAAAACGAAATTTCGTTCTTTAGGAATGGGCTTCTTATTAGCAGCGTTAATTTTAGCATTGGTTACTGTGATTTGGCCTTTTGTACCACAATCATTAAAGAGCCAATTAGATGCAGTGAATTTGCCAATCGTTTCTGAAGGAGCAAATGAAGCAAGCTATAAAGCAGCTTACGAGTCTTTATTAGCTGAAAAAGAATCTGGTAGCCAAGCGTCTACATCAAGTGCTAAAGCTACTTCACAAGCTTCAACAACAGAAGCAGCAACTACAGCGTCATCAACTCCTGTATCTATTACAGTTGAAGAAGGCGAATCATCAAACGATGTTGCTGATAAATTAGAAAAAGCAGGCTTAGTTAAGAGTGCTAAAGAGTTCGTAGATTACTTAACATCAAAAAACATTGCTGATAAGATCTGGACTGGTACTTTCGAAATTAAACCAGGAAGCTCTAATGAAGAAATCGCTCGTGCAATCGGAGCGTTACAATAATCAACATGAATCAGTGTTACAGTCGAAGGGCTGTAACACTTTTTTTGATTTAAATTAAAGTTTTCTGAAAATCAGATGAAAACTGTGGTACAATGGGAGTACGACTTTAGAAAGTGGAGTGAGAATATGATTGAAAGAAGTCAAGTAGATGTAAGTCAAACATGGGACTTATCGCTCTTGTTTGAAACAGAAGAAGCTTTTAACGAAGCGTTAGAAGACCTTAAAGGAAAAGTAGATGCTTTCCAAAAGGAATACGAAGGAAACATTACAACTGCACACCAAGTGAATGCTGGTTTAGCAACATACCGTGAATTATTAGAACTTCGCGGAAAACTTTCTGCTTACTGTAATTTAGCAGTCAGTGCCAATACGAAAGATAAAGAAGCGCAAACACGTTCTGCACAAACACGTACAGTGTTAGCAGGATTAGATGCCAAATTAAGTTTCTTTGAATCTGAATTAAGCCAATTGGATGATGCCGTGTTAGAAGAAGCGCGTGCGAATAAAGAAGATGCCTTATATATCGAACGTCTCTTAGAAGATAAGAAACATTTATTATCAAAAGACGTGGAAGCAACTTTAGCTGCTCTAGGAAATACATTAGATGCTGGTTATCAAGCGTACAACGATATTAAATTCAAAGATATTCATTTCCCAGACGTAGAAGCAGACGGACAAGTGATTCCGATGACCTACAACAGCTTTGAAGGCCGTATGCAATCTGAACCAAATACAGCGATTCGTCGCGAAGCGTTCAAAGTATTTAGCGACACATTACGCAAATACCAACATAGCACTGCTTCAGCGTATAATACGCAAATTCAAAAAGAAAAAACAATGGCAACATTGCGTGGTTTCGATTCAGTGTTTGACTACTTACTAGACCGTCAAAAAGTATCTCGTGAATTATACGACCGTCAAATCGATGTCATCATGGAAGAATTAGCGCCACATATGCGTAAATTCGCACGCCTATTGAAAGAAATCTATCAATTAGATGAAGTCCGCTATGAAGACTTGAAACTGGAAGTCGATCCAACATACGCTGCCAAAGTGACGTATGACGAAGCAAAACAATATATCTTAGAAGGTTTAGAACCACTAGGGGAAGATTACTTAAAGATTATGAAAGAAGCCTTCGACAACCGTTGGATTGATTATGCTGAAACAATCGGTAAACGTACGGGTGCGTTCTGTTCATCACCTTATGGGGCAAACTCATATATCTTAATGTTCTTTACAGAAGATATGAATGACTGTATGACACTCGCACATGAATTAGGACACGCAGGGCACTTCCAATTAGCGTACAAAAACCAAAATATCCTCGATGGTCGTCCAAGCATGTACTTTGTAGAAGCTCCATCAACAACGAACGAATTATTGGTTGAGTACTACTTGAAGAACAAAGCAGGCGATGACCTACGTATGAAACGTTGGATTATTTCTCAAATGGTGGCTAAAACTTATTACCACAACTTTGTCACTCACTTATTAGAAGCGTACTTCCAACGCGAAGTATACCGCTTAGTGGATGCAGGTAAGAGCTTGGATGCCGATACATTAAACGATTTATTCAAAGAAACATTGGCTAAATTCTGGGGACCAGAAGTCGTTCTGACAGAAGGCGCAGAGTTGACTTGGATGCGTCAACCGCACTATTACATGGGACTTTATTCGTACACTTACTCAGCTGGTTTAACGATTGGTACACAAGTGGCGAAGATGATTCAAAAAGATTCAAGTGTCGCAAATACTTGGGTGGAAGTCTTGAAGATGGGCGGAACAAAGAGCGCAGAGGAGCTTGCGAAAGCAGCAGGCGTGGATGTCTCAACAGATGCTCCACTTAAAGATACGATTGCAACAATCGGTGGCTTAATCGACGAAATCGTAGACATTACAAAACAATTGAATGCATAAAAATAAAGGTCAGCAAGGGTAAACTTGCTGACCTTTTTGTGTTTACTATTATTGGTTCGATTGAGAGACAATCAGTTGAACAGATCCGTTAATTGAAAGTGTTGGTGTTCCTGAAGGGAGAATGAAGGAATCGGCTTTTTCTATTGGATATGTTGTTCCATCGACTGTGAGCGTTCCTTTCCCGTCTAACACCGTTACAAGGTGATAAGTAGAAGAGAGTGCATCGCTGTAATCACCATCGATATCGTATTTCCAAACCGTGAAGAACTTGTTTTCCACAAAAGTCGTTCTTGTTCCAGTCTCCGTTGTCACTACTTGCTGATTCGTCGTTGGGACACTGTGCGGAATCGTCGTTACGTCCTTTGTTTGTTGAATATGTAGTGGACGAGGATTTCCAGCATCGTCGGTGCGGTTGTAGTCATAGACACGGTAAGTCGTATCTGAATTTTGTTGCGTTTCAAGAATTACAATACCGCCGCCGATTGCGTGAATCGTCCCACTTGGAACATCAAAGAAATCGCCGGCTTTAACAGGAACTTCGGTAAACAGGTCGCTCCAAGCTTCATTGTCGATTTTCTCAGCAAATTCTTCAGGAGTCATCGCCGTATGTCCGTATACAATTTTTGCACCTGGCTCTGCTTGAACTACGTACCAGCATTCATTTTTTCCATATTCGCCTTCATGTTCTAGCGCATATTCGTCATCAGGATGCGCTTGAATGGATAAGTCATCACTAGCATCTAGCAACTTAATAAGAAGAGGGAAACTTGCCAATTGTTGTCCATTGAAGAGTTCTGGATGTGTTTTATAGAGTTCATCTAACCCTAGTCCAGCATATTCTGCAGGGCTTTTGATGGTAGAAATACCATTAGGATGCGCGCTAATAATCCACGCTTCACCGGTCTTGTCGGAAGGGAGAGTGAAGTTAAAGAGTGAATGCAATTTTGTCCCACCCCAGATTTTCTCTTGCAGTACGGCATTTAAAAAGATTGGTTTTGTCATAATGTGCCTCCTATAAGTCTTGTTCAGTACCATTATAACAAAGGAAATTTTTTAAAGCTAAAGATAGTGAGAATTAAGAACAAGTTAAGTAATGACCTATTTTCTTTTAAATACCTTTAATTCAGTGATAAAATAAACTGACATCAACCGTGGAGGAATATATGGAAGACAAAAAATTATTGATGAATACATATACAGGGCGCGTATTTAATCCACTTGAAATGGTTCCAGACAATGTTGCCATTGAAGATATTGCGCATGCCTTAAGTATGATGTGTCGAGGAAATGGACATCTACGTTTCTTTTATTCAGTAGGATTACATAGCATTAATTGTGCACAAGAAGCCATTGCTAGAGGGTACCAAACAGGAACGGTCCTTGCTTGTTTACTGCATGACGCAACCGAAGCTTATATCGCTGACTTAATTCGTCCGGTAAAGAATCAATTGCCAGAGTACGAAGTCATGGAAAATAACTTATTCGAAGTGATTAAAGAGAAATTCTTCTTGCAACATTTAGAAGAGAAAGAATGGGCAAAAGTGTGGGCGATTGATCATGAAATGCTCTCTAACGAATTGCCAATCATTTTAACGGATGAGCCGCTGATGGAAAAGGCACCGTTGTTAAGTCGACCCATTTTGGAAGAAAGAAGCATGCGAGCGGTCGAACTAGAATTCTTGAAGTTATTTAACGAACTGTTCGAAGCGTATCAAAAAGAAGTGAAAAAGTTGAAGCGTGCGATTCAAAAAAGAGAACTAGAGGCAATGACGCCAGGAAAACGACGTGCAGAAGAGAAACGAGTGGTGGAATGGCTCAAAGGAATGCCGCAATGGATTGAAGCAAAGACGGTTGCTATAACCATGCCGATGCGACTCGAATTCCAATTAGACTTAATTGTTCAAGAGGCAAGACTGGCAGGAAAGCAGCTATTTGTACCTGTGACAATGCCTGATAAGACTTTGGTGTTTGTGGAATGGAATGAACAAACAACCTTTAAGCGTTCTGCTTTTGGAGCACTAGAGCCTGTGATTGATAGTACGCATCCGATTTTTGAAGTGAAAGATTTAGATTTAGTCATCGTTCCAGGACTACTGTATAGTACGAAAGGAGACCGTCTCGGCTTTGGGGGCGGATATTACGATAGAACCTTACAAGACGTGGAAGATGTTCGCATTCTGTCAGTGGCGTATACGACGCAGGTGACACCTGTTGTTGACTGGCCAGTATTTGACACAGATATCCGAATTCCAACAATTATTACTAGTGAAGGAGTGGTTAGAGATGTTTAAGATTAACCCTTGGAAATTAGAACGGTGGAAGAGAAATTTCAATGAGAACTTTAGTTTCACTTATTTATTTCTTGCGATTCAAGCAGCGCTATTTATCGTGATGACGTTAGCGGGTGGCAGCACGAATGGACAAGTTCTTGTTCATTTTGGCGCGAAATTCAATCCGTATATCATTCATCAACACGAATATTATCGCTTCCTAACACCAATTTTCTTACATATTGGACTGGAACATATTTTGTTTAATAGCGTGTTCTTATACATGATTGGTCGTCAGATGGAGTACGAAATTGGGCACTGGAGATTCCTTGCAGTTTATCTGTTATCAGGAATTATGGGGAATCTTGCAAGTTTTGCCTTTTCTTCAAGCATTTCAGCAGGGGCAAGTACGGCGCTCTTTGGACTTATGGGTGCTGTGGTTTATCTATCTCGTAAACATGGCTACATTCGTTCTTTTAGACAAATGGGAGTGCAATACGCAGGTCTACTTATTATCAATATTGTCCTTGGATTTATTAATTCAGCGGTAGATAATTACGGTCACTTAGGAGGACTCGTTGGTGGGTACTTAGTGATGATGGCGATTAGCTTTAGAGGGGACCGTCTTACAAAACCTGCTTCACGCATTGCCGGAATTGTGGCATATATTGTTGTGGCATTTTTACTATTTACACTAGGAATGAAAGGGTAATGCTGTTATAATGTAAGCATATACAAATTTTCATGGAGTGAATAGTATGGAAAAGAAAATTATTGGTATTGATTTAGGTGGAACTTCCATCAAATTTGCGATTATTACACTAGCAGGTGAAATTCAACAGAAATGGTCGATTCCAACAAATATTCTTGATGAAGGAAGTCATATTGTAGACGACATTATCGACTCGATTCGTCATCGTTTAGACATGTTAGGATTAACGACTGAAAACTTTGCAGGGATTGGAATGGGCTCTCCAGGAGTTGTTGATAGAGAGAATGGTACAGTCATTGGTGCCTACAACTTAAACTGGAAAACACTACAACCATTGAAAGAAAAAATCGAAGGCGCACTAGGAATTCCTTTCTTCATTGACAATGATGCTAACGTAGCAGCATTAGGTGAAAAATGGATGGGTGCTGGTGGAGACCAACCAGACGTAACTTTCTTTACACTTGGAACAGGTGTTGGTGGTGGGATTATCGCCGAAAACCGCCTTATCCATGGTGTAGCGGGTGCTGGTGGAGAACTAGGACATATTACGGTTGATTTCAGTGACCGACCTTTTGCATGTACTTGCGGTAAAAAAGGCTGTCTTGAAACGGTAGCGAGTGCAACAGGGATTGTGAACTTAGCACGTCGATATGCCGACGAATTTGCAGGAGATTCAGAATTAAAAGCAAGAATCGATGATGGGCAAGATGTGAGTGCTAAAGATGTTTTTGATTTAGCAAAACAGGAAGATCCACTCGCATTAATCGTCATTCGTCATTTCTCAAAATACTTAGGAATTGCATGTTCACATGTTGCGAATATGTTGAATCCGTCCTTCATCGTTATCGGTGGTGGAGTGAGCGCAGCAGGAGAATTCTTGTTAGAAGGCGTTCGTAAAGAATATGAACAATTAGTATTCCCACAAGTTCGCGAAACAACACACTTGCGTTTAGCAGAACTTGGGAACGATGCAGGAGTCATTGGAGCAGCTTCTTTAGTGCTTTTGAAAGATTAGAAGAAACATGATACAATATCTCTTGTCTTATTAAAATTATTTTTGAAGGGGTTTAGTCTCATGTGGTATATTATTTGGGCTTTATTTATGGCCTACGGAATTTACTTATTTGTATTGCTTTGGATGCGTCAATCTGCTGCAAAAGTGGTTAGCGCTGAAGAGTTCGGAAAGGATTTACGTCATGGACAATTAATCGATGTACGTGAAAAAGATGAGTTTAAAGCAGCTCATATTTTAGGAGCTCGTAACATTCCTTATTCTCAATTTAAAGAACGTTACATGGAATTACGTAAAGACCAACCTATCTATTTATATGGAGATGGTGTAACTATTGCAGGGCGTTGTGCTTACCGTCTAAAGAAAAATGGATATACAAATATTTTCATTTTAAAACATGGTTTTGAAGCATGGAACGGTAAAGTGAAAAAAAGAGAAAACTAATATGAAAAGAGCTAGTTCATTAGAACTAGCTCTTTTTTATTTAACTTGTATGATGTTTTCGGTAGTCTCCAGGAGAGAAACCAGTCTTTTCTTTAAAGATTTTCGTGAAGTAAGAATAATTGTCATATCCGACTTCGGAGGCTACTTGTGCAATAGGCGTCTTCGTGTCTAATAGTAATTCTTTTGCAGCATTGATGCGTTTATCCGTAATATATTTCACCAGTGTTTCGCCGGTTTCTTTCTTAAAGATTCGAGCCAGGTGATCCGCGCTGAGATACACCATATCGGCTAAAGTTGTTCGGCTTAAATCTTCTGCATAGTGATGGTCGATATATTCGATAATCCGTTGAATACTATTTTTTTGGTTTTCAGTATCGGTTACGAAATTGCGTGCACGTGACCAATAATAAGTGAAGTATTCCTCAAAAGACTCAATCGAATGGAATTTTCTTTGAAATAGGAAATCATGCTGAGCGTTTTGGAATAACTTATGCGCTGAAATCCCATTTTGGTCTAAGTAAATCCCGATTTGTTGCGTCCAGTCTAAATGAAGCTTTTGCAAAGTGGCTTTTGGCACGAATCCATTTGAAATATACTGAGACAGATTTGTGATTAACTCACTTTCATCGAGTGCATCCGAGAAGGAGAGCGCACTCATTGTATTAGTTGTTTCCTGTAAAATGGTAGTAGCAGAAGTAATAGGAATAATCGTATTCCAATAAGGAACTTGTTGTCCAGTTGCCGCGTAGAGTTCTTTTACGTCTTTCAAAATATTCGTGCATTGGATGCAATTTGTGAACGTGATGATAGAATTTCGGTGCAACTTGTCTTGAATCTCTTGCTGGATTTTTCTAGCGAATGCCTCACTATTGATAGAATAATCCACTCTAAAGAGGCAAACGTAATGATCGACAAGACCTTCCATCTTAAACAGGCTTGCTAGTTGATACATCTCATTAGAAAAGGCTTGGAATACCTTTCTTAATTGAGAGGTCCATGATGGGAGTTCCGGAGCGTAATCTGCCTCACTAATATTCAATGTGATCACACCTGTTAGAAAATATTGATGTTCTTTTAACTTTAAATTCCGCTTTAAAAGTTCAGAGTGCAGTTCTTCCATACGGTGAATGCGTGGTTTTCTTAAATATTCAAACCAGAAATTATTCTCTGCTTGGAAGGAGGATTCAAGAGGCGCTGCTGGACGCTGTTCTGTAATCTTGTCGAGTGCCTTTTGAATAATAAATTCCAACTTTTCAAAGTTAATTGGTTTTAAGTAGTATTCAAAACTTTGTAATTCAATCGCTTTTTGTGCGTAGTTGAAATCCGCATAGTTCGTTAAGAAAATCGTTTTGATGTCGTAATTTTCATTTCTCACCCAAGAGAGCAGTTCAAGACCACTTCCTTGAGGCATTTCAATGTCGCTAATCATTAGGTGAATAGGATGTTCTTTAATGATTGTTTGAGCCTGAGAGAGGCTGTTGGCTGCGTAGACGTTGTCGATTTTTAATCGATTCCAACGGATTTTTTCACGTAACGCTTCGATGATAAAACGGTCGTCATCAACGAGTAGTATATTCATTAGAATCTCCTTTCGACTCTTTATAAGGAACTAGAACATCAATTCTAGCGCCTCCGGTATCGTTATTTTCAAACGTAATCGTATAATCATTTGGATATAAAAGATTGAGTCGTTCAATCGCGTTTGTAATCCCAATATGGTGTCCGTCTTCTGACATTAATGATTCCATATTTTTAAGTTTGTTTAGAATTTCAGTCGAGAATCCAGGGCCATTGTCTTTAACACAAATTTCAATATAAGGCTTCTCATCAACGATTCGTTTTTGAATAGAAAGGTCAATGGCGATTCCATCTTGGAAAGAGAAACCGTGCTTAATTGTATTTTCAATGAAGGTTTGTAGTAATAAAGAAGGCACTAACGCATGATGGAGTTCGTTATCAAACTCTAGTGCGAAATGGATATTATCGCCGTATCGAATGCGTTGGATTTCCAAGTAGTCCTTAATATGCTGAATTTCTTTATCCAGTGGTGAAAAGTCTTGATTCACCATGAAGAGATATCTTAAGTAGTCGGATGTTAAAATCGTTAACTCTTCAATTTGTTTATAATTCTCCGTTTGAAGCATGCTATGAATCATGGAGAGCATGTTCAAATAAAAGTGAGGTCGAATTTGACTCTTTAAGTAGTTCAGTTCGACTTTTTTTAATTCTAATTGAGCGTGATATTCACGAATTTTTAACTCTTGCATATCAAAGAGGACCTGACTCAATTTATCATTGGCCGTATCGATTTCCAAAATCCCTTCAGAAGAAGCGATGTCGTATATCGACGTTGTTTCATCAATGCGTGAAAGACGCTCTGTTAACCGTGTGATTGGCTTCAACATTCTGTTTCGAATGAAAATAATCAACACGAGTGAAGCAATCGCAATGAGAATAGGAACAATGGCGATAAAGACTTCGAAAAGAACGATACTCTTAAATACATCTGTGTAGTCAACCGCCACGTAAATGTCAAAAGGGAGTTGCGTCCGTTCGCTATCGGCTTCAATTAAGTGAGTCGAAGAGGACAAGTTTTTCGGTTCTTTCAGTGAAATATGTCCATTCTTTCCGATATTGAGTTTTCGAAGAGGCGTTAGAATGTCGTCGGCTGAGATTACCGCCATAATCGTTTTTTCTTTATAATGAACGACTTTAATCAAGTATTCCGTATCATTAATGATAATTGCTTGCCATTTACGGTCGTCCGTATTATTTCTGAACGAATTGATATTGTTTTTTAAATATAAGTAATCTTGATAGGGAATATAGAGAGTAGATGCGCTCAGAAAATGATGCGTACCTTCTGTAGCCACCAAAAACGACATATGCGTTTCGTGTTGATATTCGTAATCATTGAAGGTGGTCTGAACCTTCTTGACGGTTTTCTCAAAATCCGTGTAACTTTGTGGTTCATTTAGTTCATCTAATCCCTGATCATGAGTGACCGTTGAATATAAAAAGCGTTCAACGGAACGCATTTCATCATTCAGTCCATTGGCGTAAATCTCAATAGAGCTCGTCAATTGTTGAATATTTTGATTCTTAATAAAATCTCTTGTGGCATTACTGACTAAGAGACTGATCACTGTGATGAGGATAAGAAGGACTAATAATACTTGAAAGAAAAATTTAAAAGAATGTCTTTTAGATAGAATACTATGTAGTTTCATAACTTTTACCTCGCTTCTCAAGTATAACACTATCATAAAAGTTGTCAAAAAACGATATGAATTAAGAAGATGTCGGAAAAGTGATATAAATTTAGCAATATTGTCTGAATAGTGAATACTACTTATCGAAAAAGTGATATAAAGAAAGCGTTTTATTTTATAAAATAATGACAGGAATTTGAAACAGGAGGAAAATTATGAAAGATTTAACCCAATTACAAAAAAGAAAAATAAAAAGCAACATTCCTTTATATGTGCTCCTATTTCCTTCAATTATTTTACTTATAATGTTTGCATATATCCCAATGTTAGGACTTGTGATTGCTTTTAAAGATTACTCACCGGCGAATGGAATTTTAAATAGCCCGTGGGCAGGGTTTAAATATTTCACCCAATTCTTTAATTCGGTTCAATTCGGAACAACGATGATGAACACATTAAAGATTTCAATTTATAGCATTCTCGTGGGTTTCCCATTACCAATCTTACTAGCGCTCTTATGTAATCAATTAAGAACAGGAAAATTCAAAAAGGTCTTTCAAGTAACCACCTATTTACCACACTTTATTTCAACAATGGTTATGTGTGGGATGATTATTTTATTCTTATCACCAAATAGTGGTTTGATTGCCAATATCTTTAAGTCTCTAGGATGGACAATGCCAAACTTATTATCAAAACCAGATAGTTTTGCTGGCGTTTATGTATGGAGTGATGTTTGGCAACATATCGGTTGGGACAGCATTATTTACTTAGCAGCTTTATCAGCCATCGACCCAACGTATTATGAAGCGGCTACGATGGACGGAGCTTCTCGTATGCAAAAGATTCTCAACATCGATTTACCATTACTTTTACCAACAGCAATGATTCTCTTGATTTTAAGAGCCGGTAGCTTATTAAGTATCGGTTTTGAAAAAGTATTACTATTACAAAATCCATTGAACCTAGCTGGAAGTGAGGTGATTTCGACTTACGTATATAAAGTTGGGATGCAAAACTTCCAATATAGTTACTCTACAGCAATCGGATTATTCAATACTGTAGTCAACTTAATCATTCTATTATCTGTCAATTGGTTTTCTAAACGATATACCAAAACAGGACTATTTTAAAAGGAGGGTGGTCATAGCATGAAATGGTTTAAAGCTTCAAGAAAATCAAAATCAGATTTGTTTTTTGACGTAGTGATCTACGGTTTTGCAATCTTGTTAATATTATTAATCGTTTACCCATTGTGGTTTGTTGTGATTGCTTCCTTTAGTAATCCTTCTGATGTAGCCAATGGTAAAGTTTGGTTCATTCCTCATGAATGGAAATTAGACGGATACCTTCGATTAATTGAACAACCACTGTTCTTAAGAAGTTATCTCAATACGATTTTATATACAGTAGTCGGTACTTTATTTGCACTACTAATCAATATCCCTGCTGGATACGCATTATCTAGACGCGACCTACTTGGTAAAAAATGGGTCAGCATTCTCTACATTGTTCCAATGTTTGTTTCAGGTGGATTGATTCCAATTTACTTAACAGTGAAGAGTGTAGGACTTGTCGATACATTCTGGGTAATGGTGGTTCCATTTGCAGTATCTTCTTACAACATTATCGTTGCAAGAACATTCTTCAACAACAGCATCCCAGAAGGTATGTGGGAAGCGGCTCAAATTGATGGGTGCGGAACAATTCGTTATTTCTTCAAAATCGTTGTTCCTTTATCAAAAGCCATTATCGCTGTAATTGGTTTATGGACAGCGGTTGGTATTTGGAACTCTTGGTTCAACGCTTTAATTTACTTAACAAAAGAAAACTTGCAACCATTGCAATTAATCTTAAGACGATTACTCATTAGTAATCAAATGATGCAATCTCAGGCAACAGGGGAACTTGCATCAGACCTTCGGATTAAAGCCGACATGATGAAATACGCAGCGATTGTAATTTCAACGGCTCCAATTATGTTGCTTTATCCATTTGTCCAAAAATATTTCAATCAGGGTGTCATGATTGGCGCACTAAAAGAATAGGAGAGATATTATGAAAATCAACAAAATGAAATATTTGTTTTTGGCAGCAGCTACACTTACTGGACTAGCGGCTTGCTCAAATTCAACAACTAAGTCAAATGACGAAAAGTCAGATCAAACGAATTTTAAAATCACAACCGTTCGATGGTCGGACTGGGGCGAAGATTACCATAAAGGATTTATCGATGATTCTGCAAAAGAAGCAGGTATTGAAATTAGCTGGGATACTCTTGTTGCTGCAGACTGGACAGATAAAAAATCTGTATTAGTTGCCAGCGGAGACCTACCAGATGCCTTCTTAGGATCAAACGCATTTAACGATGCTGAAATTGCGCAAAACCAATCTTTATTTATTCCTCTAGAAGATTTAATTAAAGAAAACATGCCTAATTTAACGAAGGCAATGGAAAAAGAACCAAAACTAAAAGCGATGATTACATCTCCTGATGGACATATTTATAGTCTTCCTAAGAAGTTACCAATGCGTCCAACAGTAGCAAACCAATTATTCATCAATAAAAAATGGCTCGACAATCTAGGATTAAAAGTACCTCAAACTTACGATGAATTAGTAAAAGTACTTCAAGAATTCAAAGATAAAGACGCAAACGGAAATGGAGATCCAACGGATGAAATTCCATTTGGTTCAGGTAACTTTGACCCAACATTCTCTTATATCATGCCATTTAATAACCGCTTAGGTGCAGATAACACTTATGAAATGTCTGTTAAAGATGGAAAACCTGTATATCTTCGTACAGAAGAAAGCTATAAAAAAGGGATTGCAGCAATGCATGACGCATACAAGAAAGGCTTAATCGACCCTGAAATTTATACTGAAGATTCATCTATGAGTGCTGCAAAACGTATGGATAAATCAGTATCTAGAGTGGGGGTTTCAAGTGGTTGGACTGCCGATGCTACATTTGGATTACATGCTAGCGAATATGTTCCATTACCAGCAATAAAAGGTCCTGACGGAAAAGGCTATGTTACTTCTGACCCAGACCACTACAACTACGGACGTAATGAATTATTAATCACTACAAAAGCGAAGAACCCTGCTAAATTATTACAATGGTTCGACAAATTCTATACTGATGATGCAAGTATCCAAAACTTCTACGGTTCATTTGGAATTGCTACAGAAAAAGATGGCGACAAATATAAAGTATTACCTCCAAAAGACGGTAAATCTGCCGACGAATATGCTTGGATTCATTCTCTTCGTGACTTTGGACCTAAATACGTGAGCGACGATATCAACAGCCGCGTAGAAATCGACCAAACTCAAGGTGACGGTTTGAAATTGAAGATGGACCAAGAATTAAAACAATTTGCTTTACCAGCTTACCCTAATGTAGTCTATTCTCAAGAAGAACTAAGCAAATTAGCTTCAATTTACGTAAGTATCAATTCTTATGTAAAACAACAAGCTTCTAAATGGGTAGTTGATGGCGGAATTGAAGAAGAATGGGATTCTTACTTAGCAAACCTTAAAAATATGGGATTGGATGAATTCATCAAGATTCAACAAGACGCATATGACCGTTATCAAAAAGAAGTTAAATAATCACAATTTAACCAATACCCCAACTGAAACGTTTAAAATACAATGAGTAGAGGGAGCGAGATTGAAGAAAAATCTTTCTCGCTTCCTTTTTCTCATATAGGTACGGTGATTTCATTGCAAAAACTATTTCGAATAGATGGGCCACTTGTTAGAGGACTAACGCTCATCACTAATTTGATTCTATTAAATACATTATTTATCATTACGAGCATTCCTCTTGTAACAATGGGTGCTTCTGTGACATCTCTCAATACGATGCTGCATCGGATTTTAAAGGACGATGATAGCGATATTGTTTATCATTATTTTCGTATTTTTAAATCTAACTTTAAGCAATCCACAGTAATTTGGGCAGCTCTTTTGGTACTTGGGGTTCTATTATTTTTGAACTACAGTATTTTTTCGAATACAAACTTCTTGAATGGATATGGATTGTTACTTCTAGCGCCATTTGGAATGCTTGTGATATTAGGGATTGTCATTCTCTTACCATATATCGGATTATTTGAAAATAGTTTAAAAGCCAGTGTCATCAATAGCTTTTTCGTTTGTATTTTAGATCCGTTACGTGCAATTCTATTGATTCTATTTAACTGCGCAGTGGTGTACATGAGTGTGAATACACCGGAGAGATTATTGACAGCGATTTACGTTTTCACTTTTGGTGGATTTGCAATCTGGGCATTGTTAAATGTAAAAGTAACGAGTAAAATGTTTAAAAAGGCATATAAATTAAGCAATGGAGGTACACAAGATGAAAATTTTTAAAGGAGATTTTTATCGTATCAGCGTTCTAACGGATAAACTCATTCGTTTAGAATATTCAAAAAATGGGCAGTTCGAAGATAGACATACGCAATTAATCCAAAACAGAGACTTTGGTGAAGTAGAGGTAGAAGCAACAGAAACACCAGAGCTATTAGATATTAATACGAAGTTCTTCCGTTTACGCTATAACAAAGGCGAATTCAATAATCAAAATCTATTTATTGAATTAAAAGGGCACTTTGCGATTTACGGAAGTCGATGGCACTTTGGTGAACCAATCGAAACCTTAAAAGGAACAACGCGAACCCTTGACGAAGCGGACGGGGAAATAGAACTCGAAGACGGGATTATTAGTAAGAGTGGTTATGCTGTTTTAGATGATTCGAAGGGATTCATCAGTGACGAAAAAGAAGGCTTTATTAAAAAAGAAAGTGATGTGGATCTTTACTTCTTTGCGTATGGGCACGACTATAGAGGTGCCGTTAGAGACTTCTATCATTTAACAGGTGCAACTCCGTTATTACCACGATATGCCTTAGGAAACTGGTGGAGCCGCTATTGGCCTTATACTGCCGACGAGTATTTGAGTCTCGTTGAACGTTTCGAAGATGAACAAGTTCCACTTGCTGTTGGCGTCATAGATATGGATTGGCATATCACGAAGATTCCAGAACGCTTTGGTAGTGGGTGGACAGGCTATTCTTGGAACCGGGAACTCATTCCAGAACCAGAAAAATTATTAAAGAAACTGCATGATAAGAAATTAAAACTTTCTCTCAATGTCCATCCAGCTGATGGCATTCGAGCGTATGAAGATGCGTATCCAGCAGTAGCCAAACGTCTAGGATTAGATGTAGCCAGTGAAGAACCTGCTATTTTTGACATTGCAAATCCACGTTTTAGAGAGTCTTACTTTAAAGATGTTCATTATCCATTAGAAGAACAAGGCATTGATTTCTGGTGGATTGACTGGCAACAAGGCACGCAAGGGGTACAAGACCCATTGTGGCTATTGAACCACTATCATTTTGTCGATAATTGTAAGAGAGCAGATGGCGGATTAATCTTGTCTCGTTACGCTGGACCAGGGAGCCATCGTTATCCAGTTGGATTTTCTGGAGACACTATCGTAACTTGGGAATCCCTTAAATTCCAACCTTATTTCACATCAACAGCCTCTAATATTGGTTATAGCTGGTGGAGTCATGATATTGGCGGACATATGCGTGGTTATTATGATGAAGAATTACAAACTCGCTGGTTACAATATGGCGTCTTTAGTCCAATTACACGACTTCATAGTTCGCGAAGTCCATTTAATAGTAAGGAGCCATGGTTCTTTACGAAACAAACTGCAGAAATCATGAAGCATTATTTACGTCTAAGACACCAATTGCTTCCATATCTTTACACGATGAATGTGGCAACGCATGAAGAGGGCGCACCACTTGTGAGTCCGATGTACTATTTCTATCCAGAAAATGAAGAAAGTTACCGAGTGCCCAATCAATACTTCTTCGGTAGCGAGTTAATGGTCGCTCCAATTACAGAACCAATGAACAAAGATTACCAATCGGCTAAGGTTCAAGTATGGTTCCCTGAAGGAAAATGGTACGATTTCTTCACTGGAAGAGAGTACGCAGGAGATGTGGTACTTGATATTTATCGTGATATCGAATCGATTCCTGTATTTGCCAAAGAAGGAGCGATTGTTCCATTAGATGGTTCTGGTGTGAAGATGGGGGTAGATTTACCTGAAGTGATCGATTGGTATGTATTCCCGGGAACTCATCATTCATTTGATATGGTGGAAGACTTAGATGGAGCTCGTTGTGTAACGACATTATCTGTTGATTGGAAGTTAGGTGCTATCCAATTAGCTGTTGAAGGGGATAAAGGCATCCTTCCAGAAAACAGAATTCACCGCATTCATGTCCAAGGAAGCCAAAATGTTGTCGTTGAATTGGAAAATAAAAATGCGACTATTGAGTTTGCAGTGGGTGAGAAACAAACGGTCAATCGAAATGAAGCGTTCTTCCAAGTACTTAAGAATGCGAACCTTCCATACTTAACTAAAGATTATTTATATCGTCGATTAGTGGGTGCTAAAAATGCGAATGAAATCATGAATATCTTACATCATGAAGACGACGAATTAAGAGGACGATTGCTAGAAATCTTATTTATAAGTGAACCATAACAAAAAACGGATACTTCCAATAGGAGGTATCCGTTTCTCTATGTTCAAAAAAACACTGCATCCATTCGTTGAATACAGTGCTAAATCGATTAATCCACTTTATAATACATCATTGCTTTAATTGTTTTACCATCTGTTACGGTTTGAGCACCATAAATACGGTCTTTAGAGATGTCAGATTGGTCTTTGTCACCAGACATGACGCCATAAGTGAGTTCTACATTTTTAGGAATAAATGAGAAGACTGCGCCACCCACAAATGTATTTTCATTCCCTTCTGGAACCATAATCCAGTTTAGGAGCCCTTCTTGGTATTGTTGTTCGGTAATACCGACCTTGAATTTTCTACCTCCAGAAGTAATGTTTCCATCTTTATCGATATGGAATTCCCATCCTGCAGAGTTTCTCCATGTTCCTGCTACGCTTCGAAAATCTCCTTGTTTTATGGCTTGGATATCCATAGAAGATGGAGCAGGAGCTTCTGCTGGGACCGCCACTTTTTCAGTGGAAACTGTCTTTGGAACTGGAGCTGTTACTTTTTGTTGCTCAGCAGTCGTTGCAACAATTGTCGTTGGAGCTTCTGTTGTACTCGTTGTTGTTTGTTTCGTCGTTGTAGTACTTTGAGTAGTAGTTGTAGGAGCTTGAGTTGTTGTTGGATCTTGTTTCTTTTGGAAGAATGAACAGCCACCTAAAGTAAGTGCGACTAGAATCATTGCTATAGATTTTTTCATAGAAATTCCTCCTTTTCCAACTCTATTATACTACTAAATGAAGTCTTTATGTAGAAAATATTCAAAATAAGCTATTACTTTGACATTAACACTATTTAGGTGTATGGTGGATATAAGGTATCGGTAGGTGAGACTACCATGGAGATACGGATGACTACCGCAAAATAGTGGAGACACTATTCGTTGGTTAGCAGTCGCTGTCGTCAAGGCAGAGACTAATGTCATTTCATCGCTCCATGATGTTAAAGCTTGAACGAAAATTAAGAATTGTTTATTTGATAAGCATCTTGTCGCGTTTAAGCTTTGACAAGGTGTTTTTTCATTTACCCAAAATTTTTAGAAAGAGGTGATCATATGCCTGAACCGGAGAGTCAAACGAAACAAATCAATGAGCGAAGGGAAGAGTGCGATGATCACCCGGAACTTCGCCTAATCTAAAAAAGAGGTGAAGTCTATGAAAACAGCAAAAGAAAGAATCGATTTAGCATTGATGAATCCAATGGCAGAGGTTCTAGAAGCATTAGGAACATCTGTAAAAGGATTAAATGAAGAACAAGTAGAAACTATGCGTGAAACATATGGAGAAAACAAAATTACAAAGGCTAAAGAAGATCCAATTTGGAAAAAGATTTACGAATCGATTATTAATCCATTTACGGTTATCTTATTAGTCATTGCGGTTGTCTCATTATTCACGAATGTGATTCTAGCAAAACCTGGTGAAGCCGACCCAACGACTTCCATCATTATTGTGGTGCTCGTGATTGTGTCAGGTGCCATTCGTTTTGTTCAAGAAATGAAGAGTGACGAAGCAGCAAGTAACTTATCGAATTTAATTGTCAATACAGCAACGGTTATTCGAGGCGGCGAGCAGATGGAAGTTCCAATTGAAGATCTTGTTGTTGGAGATATTATTAAATTAAGTGCTGGAGACATGTTGCCAGCAGACGCATTATTATTAGAAACACGTGACTTCTTTATCCAACAATCCAGCTTAACGGGTGAAAGTGAATCCATTGAGAAAAAATCAATCTGGGTTCCAGATGAAGAAGAAAAGAAAAAACAAGCACTTGAGAGCGAACGCTTTGTATTTATGGGCTCAAACGTGGTCAGCGGTAGTGCCTTAGCCGTTATTTTAGTAACGGGAAACGATACGATGATTGGACGTATCGAAAAAACATTGAATACATTTGAAGAACAAACTAGTTTTGAGAAAGAAATGAATAAAATCTCATGGCTATTGATTCGATTGATGCTTGTGTTGGTACCAGTTGTATTCTTGATTAATGGATTAACAGACGGCGACTGGTTAGAAGCAGGGGTATTTGCATTAAGTGTAGCTGTGGGATTAACTCCAGAAATGTTGCCAATGATTATTACAGCCAGCCTTGCAAAAGGGGCCGTCATTATGGCCAAAGAAAAAGTGATTATTAAAAAACTAAACGCGATTCAAGATTTAGGAGCTATCGATATTCTTTGTACGGATAAAACAGGTACTCTAACGCAAGATGAAATTATTCTTGAATATCCATTAGATATCCATGCGAATTTAGATTTGGGCGTATTAAAAATTGCGTATTTAAACAGCTACTTCCAAACAGGCCTTAAAAACTTATTAGACCGTGCCATTATTACACGTACAGAAAAAGAAGCCGTTGAACATGAAGGGTTACAAAACTTGGCAACGCGCTATCAAAAAATTGATGAGTTGCCATTTGACTTCGAACGTCGCCGTATGAGCGTAATTGTGAAAGAAAACGACGAAGCTGTACTTGTAACAAAAGGGGCATTGGAAGAAATGCTTAGTATCTCTACACATGTAAAAGACGGAGATGAAGTTCGTCCAATTACAGATGAGATCCGCGAAACTATCCTAGAAGCGGTGAGTGGCTTAAACGAACAAGGACTTCGCGTACTTGGGGTAAGTCAAAAGAAATATCAAGATAATCACCATGCCTTCACTGTGGAAGATGAATCCAATATGATTCTAATGGGGTACTTAGCCTTTCTTGATCCACCAAAACCTTCAGCAGCTCCAGCTATTCAAGCGTTGAAAGAGCATGGCGTAGCTACGAAGATTCTTACTGGAGATAATGAAAAAGTAACACTAACTGTCTGTGAAAAAGTAGGGCTACCAGTGGATAAAGTCTTACTTGGTACAGAAATTGAGGATATGAGTGATGAAGAATTAGCAGCAGTTGCTGAAGAAACAACAATCTTCGCAAAATTATCTCCAGACCAAAAAGCACGTATTATTCATTTACTAAAAGCGAAAGGTCACAAGATTGGCTACATGGGAGACGGTATCAATGATGCACCATCCTTGAAAGTAGCTGACGTGGGAATTTCTGTGGATAGTGCAGTGGATATTGCTAAAGAAGTGGCAGATGTCGTTCTTTTAGATAAGGACTTACTCGTTCTTGAAAAAGGATTGATTGAAGGACGTAAAGTCTATGCGAATATGACAAAATACATTAAGATGACCGTTTCATCAAACTTCGGAAATATCTTCTCTGTATTGTTCGCAAGTATTTTCTTACCATTTTTACCAATGGCACCCGTTCACTTAATCGTATTGAACTTAATCTATGATTTAAGCTGTGTGGCATTGCCATTTGATAATGTAGATGAAGATTTCTTAAAAGAACCACGCGCATGGACAGCAAGCTCAATCACACGATTCATGGCTTGGTTTGGACCAACGAGTTCCATTTTTGACATTATCACATTTGCGATTATGTTCTTTGGAATTGCACCAATGATTACCGGAAGTAGTTATGCAACATCTACGAATCCAGCATTCTTCTTAATGGTCTTCCAAACAGGTTGGTTTATTGAATCTATGTGGTCTCAAACGATGGTTATTTATATGTTACGTTCACCAAAATTACCATTCGTACAATCAAAACCAGCATTCTCATTGCTAGTGACATCCTTATTTGCTTTATTTGTTGTAACGGTTCTTCCTTACACACCACTAGCAGGACCATTAAAACTTGCACCGCTAAACGGACTTTATTTCCTTGCGTTGATTCTCATTATCGCAGGGTACATGTTCTTAGTAACGGTTGTTAAAAAAGCGTATATTAAAAAATATAATGAATGGTTATAATGCAAAAAGAGCTATCTTAACAGTTTGTTAGGATAGCTTTTGTTTTTCAAAATATGCTATTCTACAAAGAGAAACTACATGAGGTGAGAGCATGGAAAAAATTTTATATACAACAACAGCCGTCAATGAAGAAGGACTAACTGGTGTAGCTTATACCAAAGGAAATGGAGACAAAGACTTTAGTGTTCAGATTTCTTCGCCAAGAAGCACAGACGTGGGGACGAATCCCGAGCAACTGTTTGGATTAGCCTATGCCACTTGCTTAAATGCTTCGATTGGCTTTGTAGAACAACGTAAAAAATTAGAACATAATAGTAAGGTTGAAGTAAAGATTGATTTGACATTCGATCGTGAGAGCGAAGGGTATCTATTCCATCCGTCCGTAATTGTGACGATGCCAGGACGTGACGAAGAATTAGCCCGTGAAATTCTCGAAGAAGCAGAACGCCAATGCCCGATTCATAAACTATTAAAAGGAGTTACAGTTCCTCCTGTGGAACTTTCAACAGCCAATGAGTAATGTATTGTTAAGAGTCGCAACCCTTGAAGATGCAACAGCTATTCAAGCCATCTACGCTCCCTATGTAGAAAATACAGCTATCACGTTTGAAGAAGTGGTTCCAAGTGTGGAAGAGTTCAAAGAGCGTATCCAAAAAACATTAGAGCACTTTCCATATCTTGTATTAGAAGAGGACGGAGAAGTTGTCGGATATGCGTATGCTGGACGATTCTCAGAGCGTGCCGCCTTTGACTGGTCGACAGAAGTTAGTATTTATATTAGCTTAGAGCATCAAAGAAAAGGCTATGGAAAATTATTATATGCTGCCTTAGAAGAAAAGGTGTTGGAGCTAGGGTACCAAAACATCTATGCCTGCGTGGCCGTTCCAGAAGTGGAAGATGAGTACTTAACGATGAATAGTGTAAACTATCATCAATATTTAGGATTTGAAATCTGCGGGCATTTTAAAAAATGTGGATGCAAATTTAATCGGTGGTACGATATTGTTTGGCTTCAAAAACACGGTGCAACAACCATTCCTACAAAGCGCCCAGACCGCTTTACCAAATTATAAAAAGCAAGATCCCATCAGCAAAATTTTGTTGATGGGTTCTTTTTTATTCTGCAATTACCAAATATGGTAATTACCATATTTGGTAATGTACATAAAAGATAATTATCATAAAAGATAATTATCATATATGATAATTTTGACTTATTTAAATTCATTCAACTTTTGCTTAAAGAATACCCAACAACATTTCGTCGACTCAGGATTCATCCGCAAGCGTTCGATTAATTCATAAGTTGGATGCCATCTGCGTAATTGGTCCGTCGAGAAGTGTTCGAGAAACTCCGAGAAGGGATGGTCATACGGTTCTTTTGGCAGACCGCTACAGAAGATGGAGAAGAGGCCCACTAATTTACCAAAGGAGGTTCCGAGTTCTCCTTTTATCCAGTGCATATGACGAAGGAGTCCATCCATATGAGTCGATGGTACTTTATGTAAGTATTCTTTAGAGCGGACATTCCACTCGTGCGAGAGCTCAATGGAAGGGAATTCCCTATTAAACCAGTCTTCTTCAATTTCCATTTCGATGTAGCATTTTAGAATTTCTTGCAAAGGCTGATGACTCTCGATGCTGGTGTTTAACTTATTCGTTCTAAAATAGTGAAACAACAACTCTTCCTGAATTTGATTTAAAAACTTCTCATCATCCAGTTTATCCGGATAAATGGTTTTAATAATGGCTTTGGCAATCGTTTGGGATAAAATCGGTAGTAGCGTACAAAATTCTAAAATAGAATGATGCAAGTGTAGCTGTTCAAATTCGGATTTTTGCATAATTACAAGAGAATGGGTGTATTCCTGAAGAAAGACTTTGCCAAGTTGCTTTAAGCATTGATGCAGCGCAGTCATAAAATCAGTGAATACACCCAAGTTTAAGTAAGTGGTATGTTCATTACGATAGTTACTAGGAAATGGATTTGGACCAAAGTTAATGTAGAAGTCTTGTTTCGGCAAAATAGAAGACGCAAGAGTAATAAGCTCCTCTAAAACAAGTAGCGTCTCTTCTTTAGATAAATGTAAATAGTGCACAGGAATATAAGTTTGAGGGAAGGACTCTAAATAGTCGTTGTAAAGGCGCAAGAAAGAATCTTTGCTCTCTTTGATGAGCGTGTAGTAGAACTCTGTAATGTGTGGACCGAATGTGATCGCTAAAACGTCTTTGTAGGAGACAGTAGATTGACCTAGAAGTTTTTGATAATGTAAGTGGAAATAATCTCGCAGGCTATCGAGATGAGGAAATAAATCGATGATGCTGTCGCCACGCATGCCTTTAATCCAGAGAGAAGTGAGCGTGTGACATTCTTCAGAATACGGTTTGTTGAAACAGTGCATAGCGTTTTGATGACGCAAATAATAGCGTCGTAGTTTCTGGAATTCTTTTTGCTGGTCATAGGACAGCGCTTGTGGAAAATCTTCAAAGTAATGCATTAAGAAGTTGGACTCGGAGGTGCCGAGTAAGTACTCGATAATCTCTTCAAAAGACTTGTTATATGGATTTGGATCCTGACTGAAGAGATTGTTGTAGTAATTCTGTCGTTGCTGTTGTTCTTCAAGCAGCTGAATTTGTTTCACCAATAAACTTAACTCTTGAGTATAACGTTCCATTGTAATACACTCTCCCAATAATGTATTTGTTATCTTAATTGTAACGCTTTCATAAAAGTGAGTCAATATACATTTTTATCTATTTTCTATGGAATTTAAGAAATAGGAAAGACGCTTGACTTAACTTGTAGAGTTGACCATAATGAAGAAAGTCAACAAGGAAGGAGAGGTTTCATGTCTAAGAAAACAAAAGCAACCATTGCGATTACACTGGCGATTGCAGTCATGGTACTCATCTTTATTAGCTCGAGTATGCCTTATAAGGATCAGTCACTGGTATCGACGATTCAAAAAGGACTGCCAACGCAACCTTTTTCAGAAATTTTATCTAAAATTAAATTTGAATATGCAGGACAAACCATCAGTATTCCTTCTTTAGGATATGCTCAGTTCATCGAATTTTTCGTTCGAAAAGCCGCTCATTTCTTAGCTTACTTCTTTATCGGATATCAATGGACGAGAGGGTTAAGTGTTCACGTTCGTAAAAAGGGATGGCCACAGTTCTTAGCGTTCTTTATCGCAGTGCTGTATGCTATGACTGATGAGTTCCATCAAGGAGTAACTCCAGGACGTACACCGCTTATCCAAGATGTCTTTGTGGATGCTGTGGGGGCTGCAGTGGGGGTAGGGTTAGGAACCTTGAAAAAAATTAGATAATACACTCAAAACGTTGAAGAGATTTTCTTCAGCGTTTTTTTGTTGTCCAAAAGACTCCTTTTTAGTTTTTCTCGTAGTTCTTTATGACTAGTCAAAGAGTGGAGGAAGAACAATGGAAATGAATGAATTAGCAACGGAAGTATTCACGCAAGCCATTAAGCACCAATTAGATGATATTCATTTATTACCGGTTGGAGAGGAGTATGTATTTTATTTAAGAGATGTCAATGGGTTAAAAGAGTTGAGAAAGATTTCAGACGAAGTAGCCTTGCAATTTATTTCGTACTTAAAGTATCAAGCAGGAATGGATGTAGGAGAGAGACGAAGACCGCAGAGTGGTTCCTTAACCTTTGAGATTTCAAAGGACCAGATGATTGAACTGAGATTATCAGTGATTACGAATTTTAAGCAGAAGGAATCCATGGTAATTAGGCTCTTGCATCGGTCTAAAAAGGAAAAGGCGTCGATTCGTTCGATGACTTATTTTCCAAAGGACTGGGCGCTCTTACAACAGTTCCTGCGCTATAAGAGCGGCTTGATTTTATTTTCTGGACCCGTCAGTTCTGGTAAAACGAGTACGATGTACGCTTTACTTAGGGCTCGTATGAAAGAAAAGACGCTTCAAGTGATTACGATGGAAGACCCAGTGGAGTACCATGAGCCGATGTTTTTACAGACGGAGATTAACGAGAAGGCTGGAATTACGTATGAATTACTCATTAAGAGTTGCTTGCGTCATCATCCAGATATTTTACTGATTGGAGAAATCCGAGATGAAATGACGGCAAAGATGGCGATTCGTGCAGCCTTAACAGGGCACTTGATTCTAGCAACGGTTCACGCAAAAGACTGTGATGGAGTGGTAGCAAGGCTCTTGGAACTTGGAGTTAGTAAGACGATGCTTGCACAAACCATTATCGCGATTTGTTCACAACGCCTCCTCCCTCGGTATTGCGGACTTTGCGGTAAGGAATGTGAATTGCATTGTAATCATTTAACAAATGGAGAAAAGCGGGGAACCATTTTTGAAATCGAAACGCATGAAAAGTTGTCGCAGTTTTTCAAAACAAATCAATTCGCCACAGACGAAGAAAGAGTACATCCTTTTAATAAGGTATTGAGGAAAGCTTATGCATTGGGATACATTACGGACAAAACTTACGAAACCTATCAAATTATCTAAAAAGTGGAAAGGACCGGTTCAAAGTCGGTTTCTGATTCAGCTGGCTCATTTACTCGAGGAAGGATTTAGCTTGGATGAGGCGTTGAAGTTTTTAGAATACTTATTCGATGCGCAAAAGATGGACCTTGAACAAATGAGAGGAACGCTTGGAGAAGGACGACGTTTTGATGAGTGCTTGAAACGGGTCGGGTACTCAGAAACGAATACCTCGCAAATTTATTTATCCATGCAGTTTGGAAGCTTCGAGAAGGCCTGTGCATCGATTGGAGAGTTTCTCACCCGAAAGCAAAAACAACAAAAGAAAATGCAGCAGATGATGATGTATCCTGCGTTTCTTTTTACGTTTGTCATCGGAATGGTGCTCTGTATTCGAATGCTCTTACTCGATCAACTCTCTAGCATGGTGCAAGAAGACCAACTCAAGCAGTCTGGCTTTTTGTATTGGATATGGCTTGGTTTTCAAAACTTACCACAGCTAGCAATGATATTTTTGATCGTTGTAGTGATACTAGTCATATTAGTTCGCTTGTACTGGAGGCGAAAGAACACTTACGATCAGTTTCGCATGTTGATTTCGCTTCCCGTCATTGGAAAGAGTGCCCAGCAATACGTGACGTTTTTGTACGCACGAGAATTCTCGTATTTTCTAGGGAACGGACAGTCGCTGTTGTCGATGGTGTCCGAACTGAAGAAAGAAGGAACGAGTGCACTGTCAAAAATGATTGCGCAAAAGCTAGAAGAACAACTGATTCAAGGGGAGTCGTTTTCTACGGCGCTTGAAAAGATGAAGTTGTTCCGTCAAGAGTTTATCTGGCTGGTGTTAGAAGGAGAGAAGACAAGGCAACTAGACGTGCAACTGCAAGTATATGCCGACCAAATGCTCGACGAATTTACCCAAGGCATCGAAAAGAAAATCAAGTGGATTCAACCGTTACTACTTATGGGGATTGGTTTCCTCATCGTTTCCATGTATCTCATCTTATTACTACCGACACTAACGATGATTGGAGGAAATTAAAATGAAAATGAAAACAAAGAAAAAAGGCTTCACGTTAATTGAATTACTCGTGTGCCTCTTTATTATTGGCTTGATGATGCTACTGATTATTCCGAATATTGCTAAGCAAAGAGAAGAGGCTAAGAAAAAATCAGATGCAGCGATTGTACACGTGGTAAAAACTCAACAACAAGCATATATGCTTGAAAAGAGTACAAATAAAATCCCAACGGTAGATGAATTGCTTAAAGAAAAGTACATTGATCAGAAGCAATTGGAAGCTTACAATAATGCACCACAAGAATTAAAGAATGCGGAGTAGAGCATTTACGCTTGTTGAATGCTTAATTGCGCTCTCCATTGCTTGCTTCTTACTTTTATTGGCTCCGCCTTTGATTAGTCGCTCCTATGTAAATTGGAAGGAAGAAGTATTTCTAAGAGAGTTTGAGCAAGTAATGGATACAGCGCAGATTACAGCTATTTCAACGGGACAAGGTTCCTTTGTAACGGTCTCGGGAGGCATCGTGGAATTAAATTGTCATGGAGCTAGAGAGTTGGATAAGAAGATTCGCTTTCCGGATACGATGAGAAGTTATTCGGTTCAAACGTATGGTTTTAAGCCCTATAGTGGGAATGTTAGCCAGTTCTCGTCCGTGACGTTTGATGGGCAAAATCGCAGATACACTTATGTTTTTCAATTAGGGGAGGCTAAGTATCATGTTGAAATTACCGAAAAGTAGCGGCTATGTTTTGCTGGAAGCAATGATTGGATTGATGATTTTAACGGTTATTGTTTCTTTGCTTAGTTTTATGGTCGGTCAGCTGTATCATCGCCAACAACTAAAAGGATGCTTTTTGGATGCTGCAGCTACGCAGTTAATGGATTTACAAGCTAGTGCGACATATCCTGCAACCGTGGAGAAGTTGTCAAAAGAAGAGCAAAAGAAGATGAAAAAAGTGACATATGAAAAACTAAATACAACGACCTCTAAAGCGACGGTGACGGTTTCTTGTGGAGAGAATGAGGAGGTGTTCCAAATCAATGCGATTACCGAGAAAAAAGTCCGGATTTATCCTCGTTGAACATCTAATCGCTCTGGTTATTATCTCCATCAGTTTAGTAGCCTTTATGGGGCTTTGCACCGCTTTTTTAAAAATCAAGGACCGACTCAATGTTCCAGACGATATTAAATGGCATGTCGCCGTTCAGCAAATTAATTTTAATTATGCGGGTTTTAAACTAACGTCGTTTAATGGATACGATCCATATACTGCGACGTTTGCGAATACCGTTTCTGAGAAAACAGAGGTGATTACGCTCGTTTCTAGTTGGAAAGATGGCGGAAAGATTTTTAAAGGAGCAGGTGGAAGTGGAGGACACCAGCCATTTCTTTATGGCATTCGGTCTCTCACGATTAAAAGAAACGGGAATCAGTTGCTGATTTCGACAACTCTCGTACAAGGAAGTACTTTTCGCTTAAATTTTGCACCGAAGAATCGAGCTATTTATGTCAAAGTGAAAGAAGTAAAGGAAAAGAAAAATGACAAACCATAGAAGAAAAGGGTTCTTACTATTTCAATTTCTTGCGTTACTTGGCATTGCGAGTATTCTCATTATCGCATTACTAAAAATTCATGCCCACAACACTCTTGAATATCGCCTTCTGGAAGATGGGTATCGAATGGATTTATTGCTTGAGATGGCGAGTCAGACGGTAAGGCAAAAGCTATCCTTTAACAAAGATGAAATGACGTATCCAGATGTCATCCAATTTTCGAATGGGACTGTATATGTGCAGTGGAACGAAAAAGAGAGAAGTTTTACGCTCAATGTCAGTTTGCCAAATGGCCATTCGAAGAAAGATACACTATATATCCAGTTTGTAAAATAGACTAAACACAACATAGCGACTTCTTTTTGTTTTTTTCATTTTTAATCTATGGTATACTTTTCAATGAGAAAATGAAAAGATGGTGAAATAATGACACAAACAATCGGAGAAATTTTAAAAAGTGCAAGACAATTAAAAGGGTACACTCTTGATGACTTGCAACAAATTACAAAAATTCAAAAACGTTATTTAATCGCAATTGAAGATAATGACTTCGACTTGATGCCAGGTGCGTTTTATACACGCGCGTTCATCAAACAAATTGCTGACACAGTTGGATTAGACGGGGCGGCTTTATTAGAAGAGCATGCTGCAGAAATTCCGCAGGCTGCTGTGAAGACAACTCCTTCTTCAACTTACTTGAACGCAACAACAAGTAATCGTTCACGTTTAAATAAAAACAAGAGTAAATGGTCTTCAGTATCAGATACTTTAAAAAATTATTTCCCAACAATCTTATTGGGAATGTTCATCGTAGCGATTATTTTTGCGATTGGACAAGCCGTATTTAGCAATCGTGCGCAACGTAATAATCCTGTAACGACTCAAGCTACAACGCAAACAGCAGTTGCAGCAGAAACAACTGTTGCTACAACGACAACGGCAGCTCCAGAAGTGACGAGTGTTACGTATTCATATGCAAACGGAAATGCATTGTACTATATTGCAAACGTAAGTAAATTCCCATTAGATGTGAAAGTGTTAAATGAAGCAAGAAACGCTTTATGGGCACAAATCTTAGCAGATGGTAAAGTTGTGGCAGATGGCGTTCCAGCAACAAATCAAATCGTGACTGGTTCGATTCCTGAAGGAACAACAACGATTCGTATGGACTTTGGATATCCTCCATTAGGTACGATTACAGTTGGTGGTGTTGAATTGCAAATTCCTGAAGGTTCAAACGCTACAAGAATTTATATCACGATTCAATAGGAGAATTCGATGAATTTACCAAATAAATTAACCGTATTGCGAATTTTCATGATTCCGGTGTTTATCATCCTTATGTGCCTGCCAAGTGAAGCGTTCGGTGTGATGAGTCTTGTAGGCTCACAAATCAGCGTTGTTCACTTTTTGGCCATGATTATTTTCGCAGTCGCTAGTTTTACAGATTATCTTGATGGATATTTAGCACGCAAATACAAATTAGTGACAAACTTTGGGAAGTTTGCTGATCCTTTAGCAGATAAAATGCTAGTAATGAGTGCATTCATTATGCTGGTTTCATTCAACTTAGCACCTGCTTGGGTCGTGAGTATCATTGTTTGTCGTGAATTAGCAGTGACGGGGCTTCGATTATTATTAGTCACAGATGGCGAAGTCATGGCTGCTGCTTGGCCAGGGAAAGTAAAAACCGCTACTCAAATGTTGGCGATTATTTTCCTATTAACAGATGATTTGTTCTTTAAGGCCATTGGAATTCCAATCGGACAAATCTTACTTTATAGTTGTTTAGTATTTACAATCTATTCAGGTTTAGATTATTTTGTAAAGAATCGACATGTATTTGCGGATTCATTTACTAAAACAGAATAACAAACAAAAGCCTGAAACAATTGTTTTGGGCTTTTTATTTTACGAAAAAGAGTGTAAGGAAGGCGAGACACAATGAATGCAGAAATCATTGCAGTTGGTACAGAGTTACTAATGGGGCAAATTGTAAACACGAATAGTGCATACTTAGCCCAAGAATTAGCAAAAAATTCAATTCCAACTTACTATCAGCAAGTGGTTGGGGATAATGAAGACAGATTATATGAAGCGATTGAATTAGCCGCTTCAAGAAGTGAGTTAATTATTTTATCTGGGGGTCTTGGACCAACGACAGATGATATCACAAAACAAGTACTGGCGCGCTTTTTAGAAGTGAAACTTGTCGAAGATGAGGCAGCTCTTCAGAAAGTGATTGATTTTCACGTGCGTTCTCATCGAGATATGAGTGAAAATAATCGTAGACAGGCACTCGCATTCGAGGGCGGTACCGTCTTTAAAAATCATAATGGACTTGCAGTCGGTTGTGGGTATGAAAAAGATGGACGTCAATTCATTGTTCTACCTGGACCACCAAATGAATTGAAAATGATGATGCAAAAAGAAGTGTTGCCTTTCTTAAGAAAGAAAATGGGCAAGGTAGATTTATTCGAGTCTCGTTATTTACGATTCTTTGGAATTGGAGAATCACGTCTCGTAACCATCTTAGAAGATTTAATCGAGGGACAAACAAATCCAACAATTGCACCATACGCTGGGAAATTTGAAGTGATGCTTCGATTAACAGCCAATGGAGAAACCAAAGAAGAATGTATAGAGCTTCTTGATGGGATGGAATTACTCATCCAATCGCAAGTAGGAGAATACTTCTATGGATACGGAGACCATAATACATTACAGGGAGTCACTGTTGAATTACTAAAGAAATCAGGACTTACACTCGCTTGCGCTGAAAGTTTAACAGGTGGATTGTTTGCAGCAAGTGTCGTGGCGTTCGAAGGAAGTTCCTCTTACTTCCAAGGCGGAACAGTCGCTTATCAAAGAGAGGCTAAAGAAACGCAACTAGGAATCGACAGTACCTTGCTGGATCAATACGGAATGGTGAGTGCAGAATGTGCCAAAGCAATGGCCGAACAAGCAAGACTCCATTATCAAAGTGATTTGGGAATTTCTTTCACTGGAGTCGCAGGGCCTAGTGAAATGGAAGGGAAAGAAGTCGGAACGATTTTCGTGGCATTAGCCTCTCAAACAGAGGTTGAAGTGTTAGAATTACACCTTGCACGTACTCGTAACGATAACCGTGAATTCGCGGTCCAATATGGATGGAATCTACTTAGAAAGTATTTATTAAAACAAGTTCGAACAAAATAAGAACAAATGTTCGCATATTGCTTGCGCATGGAATAGAACATAGTGTACAATATGTTTGACTTAAAATTCGTGGAGGAATTAAAACATGGCAGAAAATGAAAATCGTCAAAGAGCATTGGAAGATGCGCTAAAGAAAATTGAGAAAAGCTACGGTAAAGGTGCCGTAATGAAATTAGGAGAAAAAGTAGATACACAAATTCAAACAGTATCTTCAGGTTCTCTTGCGTTAGATATCGCATTAGGTGTTGGTGGATTCCCACGTGGACGTATCATTGAAGTATACGGACCAGAATCTTCAGGTAAAACAACTGTTGCATTGCATGCGGTTGCGGAAGTTCAAAAACGTGGTGGAGTTGCAGCGTTTATCGATGCTGAGCACGCTCTAGATCCAGAATACGCAAAAGCTTTAGGCGTAAACATTGATGAATTATTATTATCTCAACCAGATACAGGGGAACAAGGATTAGGAATAGCAGATGCTTTAGTATCATCAGGAGCAGTTGACATCGTTATCGTCGACTCAGTTGCTGCGTTAGTTCCACGTGCCGAAATCGATGGCGACATGGGTCAATCTCACGTAGGTCTTCAAGCTCGTTTAATGTCTCAAGCATTACGTAAATTATCAGGTTCAATTAATAAAACAAAAACAATCGCAATCTTTATCAACCAAATCCGTGAAAAAGTGGGCGTTATGTTCGGGAACCCTGAAACAACTCCTGGTGGACGTGCGTTGAAATTCTATGCGACTGTTCGTTTAGAAGTACGTCGTGCAGATCAAATCAAACAAGGTACTGAAATTTTAGGGAACCAAACTAAAATCAAAGTTGTTAAAAATAAAGTGGCTCCACCATTTAAAACAGCTGTTGTGGATATCATGTATGGAGAAGGGATTTCTCAACTTGGGGAATTACTCGATATGGCAGCAGACCTCGACTTCGTGAAGAAGAGTGGTGCATGGTACGCTTATAACGACGAGAAGATTGGTCAAGGTCGTGAAAATGCAAAAGCATTCTTAGCAGACCACCCAGAAGTCGTAGCAGACTTGAATCAAAAAGTTCGTGCTCACTATGGCATTGGAGTTGCATCTCCTGTCGAAGTGGAAGAAGAAGGACAAACAAGTTTATTAGACTAATCATTAGGAAGAATCGAGCTAAAGGGCTCGGTTCTTTTTTGTTGAAAGTTTAGCAACTACTTAAGGTTTCATAAGAATGCTAGCATTTTACATTAAAATAATGTACTCTTATTGTTGGTATAATTTAAGAAAGAGGATTTTTCAATATATGTTTAAAAGAAAGCCTTATGTAGGCCTGAGTGATAAAATTCGAAATCAGAAAAATTCGCAACAAATTCTCTTGGAAAGTTCATCTTGGTTAACGATTGGGAATATCGTCTCAAGATTGCTTGGAGCTCTCTATATCATTCCTTGGGGAATGTGGATGGGTGCAGACAGGGATAATGCGAACTACTTATATTTTATCGCCTATAATATTTATGCTTTAGTATTACAAATATCAACTGCAGGAATTCCGGTTGCAATTTCTAAAATCGTAGCGGATAACCATGCAAGAAGAGACTATAAGACAAGTTGGAGATTGTTTAAAGGAACGATGCTCTTTATGACATTTCTAGGATTTGTCTTTGCGGCGGGAATGTATTTTGCAGCGCCACTTTTTGCAAAAGGAGCTACTCCTGAAGAAATTGCGGATAGTATTTTGGTCATCCGTTCGCTAACGCCTGCGGTACTCATTATTCCACCGCTTAGCTTAATGCGTGGATACTATCAAGGGTACAATGAAATGGCAGCTTCTGCGAAATCTCAATTATGGGAGCAAGTTGTTCGTATCTTGTATATGTTAGGATTAACGTATTTTGTGATGCGTGTCATCCACGGTGGATTCGTCGTTGCTGTAGCTCATTCAACATTTGCGGCCTTTGTCGGAGCGGTTATCGCGTTCTTATACTTAGCTTATAAGATGTTCCGTGACCATAAAGGCATGATGGAATTAATGGAAGAAGGTCGTCCTGAACGTCCATTAAGTTTCTGGAAGATTATTTTGGAAGTAATGCGTGAGGCGTTACCTTTCGTGTTAGTGACTTCAAGTATTCAAATCATCAGCTTGATTGACCAAGAAACCTTCCAACGTCTAGTTCCAATCTTTACGAACTTCTCGTTTGAAGAAGGGAAAGAACTGATTACTTTATTTGGATTTAATGCGAATAAGGTGATTATGATTGTCATTTCGCTAGCGATGAGTATTTCAACAGCGGCATTGCCACTGCTTGCAGCTCATTATTCAGTGAATGACCGTGAAGAAGTTAAACGCGTGATTGCCAATAACCTTGGATTATTTGCATACATCATGATTCCAGCTTCTGTAGGGATGGCGATTGTTTCAGAACCAATTTATAATGTGTTCTATTCACCAGATCCAACAGGAACGTATTTATTAATGGTTTCATGTATCATGTGTGTGTTCTTAGGATTATTCGTTACGTTCACGTACATCCTGCAATCGATGGAACAACATATCATTGCGATTAAAGCATTAGGATTTACAGTGCTGATTAAATTGCTATGGCAACCAATGATGATTTACTTCCTTGGTGGAGCAGGTCCGTTAATTGCCAGCTCAGTAGCGTATTTTGTAGCAACACTTTATATGTGTCGTCACGTTCTTCGATTAACACAATTCGATTTGAATTATGTGTTGAAGAAGTTCGGACAAGTGCTTCTTGCCTCCCTTGCAATGGCGATTACTTCAGCACTCACTTTATATGCGATTAAACATGTAATGCCAATCGGAGGTAAACTTCGTGCACTCATTGCAGTTGCTGTAGTAGGTTTTGTCGGAGCAGCAACTTATGGGTTGATTACATTGAAGAATCGATTAGCGGATGAAATGCTCGGCGCACGTGTGGGTGGTATTCGTCGTAAATTGAGGATGAAATAATGAGATTAGATAAATGTTTAGCAGATTGTGGCCTTGGAACTCGTTCCGAGGTCAAATCTTTATTAAAGGCCAAAAGAATTACCGTCAATGGTAAAGTCGTAACCAATGGTAAAGTTCAAGTGAATCCTGAAACGGATGAAATTCTATTCGATGACGAAAAGATTCAATACGAAGAGTTCGTCTATATTATGATGAATAAGCCAAAAGGAGTCGTTAGTGCCACAGAAGATAATCTTCATAAGACGGTTCTGGATTTAATAGACCCCGTTTATTTTAAAAAAGGAGTCTTCCCAGTTGGGCGCTTGGATATCGATACGCATGGATTATTACTTTTGACAAATGATGGAGAATTGGCGCATCGTCTTCTTTCACCAAAGAAGCATGTCACCAAAATCTATCAAGCAAGAGTTGAAGGTGTGATGACAGCAGAAGATGTCACTGCTTTTGAAAAAGGCATTGTGTTATCGGATGGAACGGAGTGTATGCCAGCGCGTTTGGATATTCTTAGCACGACGCAGGATGAATCAGTTGTTCAGATTCACCTGAAAGAGGGAAAATTCCATCAAGTGAAACGGATGGTAAAGGCTTGTGGGAAAACCGTTGTCGATTTACAACGACTCACGATGGGACCATTACGCTTAGATAAGGGACTCGCTTTAGGAGAGAGTAGACCACTCACCGAAGAAGAACGACAATCATTAGAAATCAATGACGAACAAAAAGCTTAGGAGAAATCCTAGGCTTTTATTTGTTATAGAAAGGGTTTAACCGCTTTTCATCCCTTTGTAAAAATGGTAAGATAAAACTATTGAATCTACTTGATAGAGATTGGAGCGATTGGATGACAATTGATTGGAAAAAAGAAGTAGAACTTCGTAAAGAAGATCTATTAAAAGATTTATTCACATTATTACGTATCGACAGTGTACGTGATGATTCTAAAGCAACAGAGGATGCACCAGTAGGTCCTGGACCTAAAGAAGCGCTAGAAGCGTTTTTAGCAATGGGTGAACGCGATGGTTTCACAACAAAACAAGTTGGAAACTTAGCAGGTCACATCGAATTTGCACCAAATCCAGACTATAAAGAAACTCTTGGAGTTTTAGGCCACGTGGACGTTGTTCCAGTGGGTACTGGATGGGATACAGATCCATTCGAACCACAAATTATTAATGACCGTATTTATGCGCGTGGTTCAAGCGATGACAAAGGACCAAGTATGGCAGCATACTACGCATTAAAAATCATCAAAGAATTAGGATTGCCAGTTTCTAGACGTGTTCGTTTCATTATCGGAACTGACGAAGAATCAGGTTGGAAATGTATGGACCGTTACTTCCAAACAGAAGAAATGCCAGACTTTGGTTTCTCACCAGACGCAACATTCCCAATCATCAATGGTGAAAAAGGAATTCTTTCATTACACTATGATATTCCAGGTGAAGCGTCAGAAGGAGAATACCAATTACTAAGCTTCGATGCTGGCTTACGTGAAAACATGGTTCCTCAAGATGCGCATGCTGAAGTTATTGTTCCAAATACAGAAGAATTAGTGGATCGTTTCAACAAATACTTAGCTGTAAACCCAGTTGAAGGAACTGCTAAAGTAGAAGAGGGTAAAGTCATCTTAGATGTTGTTGGTAAATCAGCACACGGATCTACTCCAGATAAAGGAATCAACGCTGGTACACACTTAGCGAAATTCTTAAACCAATTCAACTTCAAAGGAAACGCGAAGAAATACTTAGCCTTTGCTGCTGAAGTATTACATGAAGACACAGAAGGTAAAAACTTAAAAGTGGACTACAACCATGAAGTGATGGGACCATTAACAGCGAACGCAGGAATCTTCACTTATACTCCAGAATTAGGTGGGGTAGCTGTAGTAAACTTCCGTTACCCATTAGGTGTGACTGCTGAAGGTCTTGAAATTAAGACAGAAGTAGTGGCTTCAGGTTATGGCTTCACGGTTGCTCATGGTAAAGCACAAGTTCCTCACTATGTATCTCCAGAAGATGAGTTAGTATCCACATTGTTAGATGTATATCACCGTCAAACAGGATTACCAGCTCACGAACAATCTATCGGTGGTGGAACATACGGACGTATCTTTGAACGTGGTGTAGCGTATGGTGCGCTCTTCCCAGATTCAATCGATACAATGCACCAAGCCAATGAATTCTTCGCATTAGAAGATTTATTCAGATCAGCTGCAATTTATGCAGAAGCGATTTACGAATTAATTAAATAAGCGTAAGTGATAAGGAGAACGGATTTCCGTTCTCCTTTTTCTTTTGGTTTTAGGGAAATAAGAGAAGACAAATTCTGAGTCTCAAAAAAATGCCTTAAAATCTTGAAGTTTTTTGCTAAATCGCTATAAAACATGCTATACTACTAGTGATATTATGTGTGAAAACTGTAAATATATATTTGGAGGCTATAGCATGGGATTTGTAATCTTTCTATTGCTGATTGTGGTACTGGGTGCCGCAGGTTATGCAGCAGCAATATTCATGACAAAGAAACAAACTAAAGTAATTGAAGAATTAACAGAGAAAAAGGATAAGTTAATGGCTGTGCCGATTGCGGACACGTTCTATACTTTGAAAAACTTGAACTTAACAGGTCAAACAAAGAGAACGTATGAAACATGGCAAGCTACATGGCAAACAATCACACGATTCCGATTCCCTGAAATCGAAGCTGCATTAGTTAGTGCAGAACAATATATCCAAAAATTAAACTTCATCAAAGGAAATCAAGTGACACAACAAGCTGAAAACTTGATTGAAGAAACAAAAGCTGAAGTCGATAAAATTTACTCAGCATTACAAAAATTATTGGATAGTGAAAAACAAAACCGCGCAGAGCTAGACTTATTGCAAGAACGCTATGCTTCAATGCGCAAAGACTTATTAGCACATAGTTTCTCATTCGGCGAAGCGCTAGAAACGTTAGAAAAACGTTTAGCTTATTTAGAATTAGACTTCGCGAAATTTAATACATTAACAAACGAAGGCGACCACTTAGAAGCCAAAGAAGTACTTGGACGTATCGATAAAGAAATGAAAGAATTTGAGTCAATCGTTGAACAAGTTCCTCAATTCTTAAAAGAAATCGAAACAGAGTACAATGAACAAATAGAAGACTTGAAACAAGGATATGCTCGTATGGTTGAAGAGCATTATCAATTCCCTAAAATTTCAATTCCTGAAGAAATTAAAAAGATTGAAAAAACAATTGAAGTGGCACGTGGACACATTGCTGCTACAGAATTAGAAGAAGCTCGTCAACAACTAGATAAAGTGGCTCGTGAAATCGACCAACTTTACGATGTGATGGAAGCTGAAATTGAAGCACGTGAATTTGTATACCGTAATAAAGCTCAAGTTGAAAAACGCTTGAACCAAGTATTACAAAGCAACCGTTATGTAAACATCGAGGTTGACCGTGTTTCTCAAAACTATATCTTGTCAAACAATGAATTCGTTCGTGTACAAGAATTTGCTGAACAATTAGAAAAAGAACAAGAAGCGGTTCAATACTACAGCAAGGCGATGGAAAACCATCAAGTTCCTTACTCAGTAGTGAAAGAACATTACGAACTCGTTCTTGAAAAATTAAACAGCATTGATGAAGAACAAGCAGATTTAGTAAACACATTAACTGATTTACGTAGCCAAGAAAAAGCGATTCGTGACGGATTAGATGTCTTCGAATTAGACTTACGGAATATGAAACGTACGATTGAGAAGTACCACTTACCAGGGCTTCCAAAAGAGTACTTAGAATTGTTCTTTGCAACAAGCAATCGTATCGAACAATTATGGCAAAAGATGGATCGTGTGAAGCTAGATATGAACGAAATTAATGCGGCAAACAACGTGATTGAAGAAGATGTTGAGAAATTAGATATTCTTACAGAACAAATCGTTGATAACGCACAATTAACGGAGTATATGATTCAACATGCGAACCGTTACCGCCTATCACATCCTGAAATCGAAACAGCTATTGGTCGTGCACTTGACCTATTCAACCACACATTCAAATACGATGAATCATTACAAATTATTGAATCAGCGTTAGAACAAGTGGAACCAGGTGCTGGTAACCGAGTACGTCAAAACTACCAAGCAGAAAAGAATAATAGCTTATTCTTCTAATAGGAAAACTACTAAACCACGTGAGTGAAAGCTCACGTGGTTTTTATCGTTTGAAACAGCTCTTTTTGTTCCTAGATTAGAATATGTTAAAATAAGCATGTATTAATCAGTTTTTAATGTATTACTGATATCTTAATTATAGGAGAGTGTTTTATGGATTTTGTTTTATGGGGGAGCGTATTTTTCGCAGGATTACTATCCTTTTTCTCACCCTGTGTATTGCCATTATTTCCAGTTTACTTTGGCGTTTTAATGAGTGAGCAAGAGGGGAAAAAGGTGAAAATTGGAAAAGTAGAATTCTATTTGAAACCGCTTATTCGGACTCTAGTATTTATTGCAGGTCTATCTACGATATTTTTCTTTCTAGGATTTGCTGCAACTTTATTAGGAAGTTTGATTTATAATCCATTTTTTAATCTGACTTTAGGAATAATTATTGTTCTGTTAGGGTTGCACCAAATGGAGGTCTTTAACTTTATATTTCTACAAAAACAAAAGACAGTCCAACTGGAGACAAAAAATCACAAGTCATTATGGAATAGTTATTTATTAGGATTGAGCTTTAGTTTCGGTTGGACCCCTTGTGTTGGGCCGGTACTAAGTGCGGTATTAAGTTTAATTTCTACACAACAAGCAGGGATGGCTTATGGGGCTTTCCTTCTTGTATTGTATATTTTAGGACTGTCGATTCCGTTTCTAGTATTAGCAGTTGCTTCAACAGTAGCTATAAAAGTATTTAATCTTGCAAAGAAGCATTTAGTAGAATTGAAAAAAATTGGCGGGTTCATGATTGTTTTAATGGGAATCGCAATTATTTATGCACAGATTGTTCAAATGATGCAGTAATGAAGGGAGAAATTAGAATGAAATTAAAAATGATTGTAGCGTTAGGGTGTGCCTTTTTATTAGCTTCATGCCAAAGTATGCCGATGAATCAATCGACAAATGATAAAAACAACACTGTAGAAACGAAAAAGAGTACGGTTCAGGTTTCTGATTTTAAATTCCAAACGTTAGACGGAAAAGAAGTATCTCTTTCGGAATACAAAGGTAAAAAAATCTATATTAAATTCTGGGCTACTTGGTGTCCAACTTGTTTGGCAGGGTTACAAGATGTAACAGACCTTTCACAGAATCCACCAGAGAATACTGTAGTTTTAACGGTAGTTGCACCTGGTGTCAATCGTGAAAAGAATGTAGATGATTTTAAAACTTGGTTTAATGGTGTTGATTATAAAGCATTACCAGTTTTAATGGATCTTAAAGGAGAATTCTTAAAAAAATTAGGAGTTGTTGGATATCCTACTTCTGCATTCATTAATGAGAACGGAGAAGTTGTCAAAGTACAACCAGGACATTTGAAGAATCAAGATATTACGAATACCTTGTTAAACTTATAGAGGTGAATCACAATGGATAAGAAATCAATGGGAATTACAATTGTTTTAGTGGTTCTCTTGATCGCTGCCCTTATTTTTGTAAAAGACAACGTTGTTTCAAATGGTTCGCAAACAGATACCATTTCAAAAAAGGTAACCCATTTGATTCAAAATCAAGAAACTAAAACAAACGTGAATAAAGAAGTTGAAAATATGAAAGAAATCTATTTAGCAGGTGGCTGTTTCTGGGGATTAGAAGAGTATTTTTCAAAAATTAATGGAGTAATTGATGTAGTAAGTGGATACGCAAATGGAAATGTTGAAACTACAAATTATCAGTTAATTCATCAAACAGATCACGCAGAGACAGTTCGTATTCAATATGACGCAGATAAAATCAGTTTAAGAGAATTGCTGTTATATTATTTCAGAGTGATTGCTCCTTTTTCTGTAAATAAGCAAGGAAATGATACAGGACGACAATATAGAACGGGAATCTATTTTGTAAATGATGAAGATGCTTCAGTGATTCATGAAGTTGTAAATGAAAAGGAAGAACACTTTGGAAAGAAATTAGCTGTGGAAACGGAACCGTTACGTCACTTTGTTGAAGCAGAAGAATATCACCAAGATTATTTAAAAAAACATCCAAATGGGTATTGTCATATCGATGTCAATAAAGCGAATGATCCAGTGATTGATACACGTTTATATCCTTTGCCAGATGATGAAACTTTGAGACAAACGTTGACAAAGGAACAATACGCTGTCACTAGAGAGAATCGTACAGAGGTCGCTTTTTCAAATCAATATTGGAATAATCATGCTCAAGGAATTTATGTAGATGTTGCTACAGGAGAACCACTATTTTCTTCAAAGGATAAATTTGATTCAGGCTGTGGCTGGCCAAGTTTTACAAAACCAATTTCTTCGGAAGTAGTGACTTATCATGAAGATACAAGTTTTAATATGAAAAGGATTGAAGTGAGAAGCCGCATTGCTAATTCTCATTTAGGCCATGTGTTTGAAGATGGGCCACGTGATAAAGGAGGACTTCGATTTTGTATTAATAGTGCTTCTATCAAGTTTATTCCTTTAGAAGAGATGAGCTCGAAAGGGTACGGTTACTTAATCGATTCTGTCAAATAAGAGGAGGACTCAACAAGCGCTCTCCCTTAGAATAGTTGACAAAACAAGGTGCTTTTCGTATACTTCTAAAGGTAAGCAATCGGATTGAGATTTTACAAATTAGAGAGGCTTGTCTGGTGAAAATAGCCATCAAAATCGTGCTCCCGATTGAAAAC